>NZ_DASQZC010000119.1:0-13489 GCF_035638895.1 Nostoc sp.
TTACCCCTTGATCCCTAGATATGCTTAGTGGTTAATATTGACTTAACAGATAGAACTTCCTCGATCCCAAAGAAATGCTAATGGCATAACTAAGGAATTGATTGGATGTTACCCCAATTTAAAAACAGATTAAAAACTTAAACACTGGGCAAAACCAGGAGTCAGGATAAGAAATTCATCTGGAGTGGATGACATTTTATATAGCATTCTTTAACCAGGGGAAATCATTTACCGCTTAAACTACTGGAGTCCAAAATAATGGCAAAAGAACGCCCGCCACTAGAGGAGATGACCTTACGGCAACTACGCAAAGTTGCTAGCGAATATAGCATCTCTCGGTATAGCCGAATGCGTAAATCACAATTACTGGCATCAATTCAAGAAGTCCAGCGCAGTAAAAATTTACTTAGTCCATCTCGTTCATTGGAGGCACAGGAAACCGTGGAAGCTGCAAAGTTTGAATTAGGTCAGGAAGATCGCACTGGTGGATCTTTGGCTGATGTTGATGAAGGACTCGCAGATTTGCCCTCTGGCTATGGTGACAGCCGGATTGTCCTCTTACCACGCGATCCTCAGTGGGCTTACACTTACTGGGATATTCCCAATGAACATAAACAGGAACTGCGTAGGCAAGGGGGACAACAACTTGCACTACGGATTTATGATGTTACCGACATCAATATCGAATTCCAAAGCCCCCACAGCATTCAAGAATATCCTGCTGATGAACTAGCTAGAGAATGGTATCTACCAGTTCCAGTTAGCGATCGCGATTATGTAATCGATATCGGCTATCGTGCTGCTGATGGACGCTGGTTAGTACTTGCTCGTTCTGCTAAAGTACACATTCCTCCCGTTTATCCTTCTGACTGGATAGAAGATGTCTTCATCACTGTTAACTTTGAAGAAGATTTGCGTGGTAAGACTCAGTACGAACTAGTTCCACCTGCCAAGAAGATTGCAACTACCGCCAATGGTAATCCTGCTGTTGTCAATGGTAATGGTAACGCTAACGGCAACCCCATCTACGACCAAATCTTTGGTTTAGCCGAATCTGCCGAATCACTACGGGTTGCTGGTTCTATCTTCGGTTCCCAGCACCAAGTACCAAGTTCAGCGCGTCCTGAACAAGCTATTAGCTCCTATATTTTCCCATCTGGTGTGGGTATGTGGGCAGTTCCTACCGTTTCAGGCTTAACTGCTTCCGGTGCAGGAATGTCAGGTGTTGGCTTCTCAGCTTCCGCAGTACCAGTGCGTCCGCGCCAGTTCTGGTTAATTGCCGATGCTGAATTGATAGTCTACGGTGCAACCGAACCAGATGCTACCGTAACCATTGGTGGTCGTCCAATTCAGCTAAATCCAGATGGAACATTCCGCTTCCAGATGTCCTTCCAGGATGGTTTAATTGACTATCCGATTTTGGCTGTAGCTGCTGATGGTGAGCAAAATCGGTCAATTCAGATGAAATTTAATCGTGAGACACCATCTAGAAATACCAACACCAAAGAAGAAGCTGTTTTAGAATGGTTCTCTTAAGTTTTGGTTCTAAGATAAACTCCAGACTGAAATTTTAAATTATTCCCCGCTATAGTAATTCTGTAGCGGTTTTTTTTGCATTAGTATGTCTACGAAAAAATTATTTTTGTTATTTATCTTGATAATTGGTGCAACCTTATTATCAGGTTGTCAAGAGATTGAAGCAAATTCAGTCCCAAAAGCATCTAAAACTTGCCCTGGCAAAGATGCTAAGTTCAGCATTGATTTCTTTAAAACTAATAATCAAGGTAAAAGAAATCAAAGAGGTATCAACAATGTGATTATTTTTAATCCCAAATCAGCAAAACTAGATTTCAAAGTTAATGTTGGTCTATCTCATAAACTCTACGCCAAAGATGCTAGGGGGAGACTGCGTAAAGAATATGTACCAAAACAGTTTCGTGAACTCATCGGCGATGAGAATGCCAAATTAAACGGACAGTTACCCATTGCCGCAATTAATGCCGACTATATAGATACTGATGATAAACCACAAGGCTTAAATGTTTCTCGTGGTGTTGAGTATTCAGGAGCATTTAAAAATAAGCGTTCTTCCTTTGGGATATCAGGAGGTACACCTAATCAGCGACAGGCTACTATCCAAGCTGGTAGAAGAAAAAGTGATATTCTCAATTACAATTTAGTAGGTGGTAATGGCAGATTCTATCGTCAGGGTAAATTTAAAGATATTTGTCAAGATTTAGGAGATTTTGCTTGTAAAAATGCTAAAAATCGCTCTATGGCAGCTATTACCAATCAAGGCTATGTAATCTTATTAGTTAATGACTTGAAAGCTAATTCAGATATTGAATTATCTCAAGTTAATCAAGAGTTACTGCCAGATATGTTTGATAATGTGTTAGAAGGTATTGCTAGCAATAACTGTTTAGGTAAGATTCAAGAAGCGATATTATTTGATGGCGGTATGTCTCCAGGATTGTATTATAACCAGAAAAATTATGTAGAAAACTTTGGGCCGATTGGTTCAGTTTTTTTGATTTACAAAAAATAAAAATAATCACTCAATTTTATAGTATTGACTCTTTAAATTTTTGCGAATTCTCAAGCTTGTTTGGATTCACCCAACGATTGACAAATTCGTGATTATGTTTATACACCTTGATTTGCACTTGCTTGGAACTTAACTTGACTACTTCGGCAGGAATTCTTTGGACATCGCTAGAATCTGCACGAGGTTTATAAAGCCAAATGACTTTTTGCCCTACTTGAAAGTAGTCAGCATTACTAGTTAAAGAAGGCGCTTTTTCTGCCCAAGAGGGGAAAGCAATTGCTAAGTTTATCAAAAGTACTAAAACCACTAGAGTGATTTGGAAAAGTTTCATTATCATTGCACTTGTCTTGGGTCTAGTAGGATAATCAATCTCCTGATCTAGCATTTAATCATTATTCTCCTTTATTTGCTTAAAGTCTCTTTGGGGAATTTAGTTAGCATTAGTTTGCTCTTTGAATGCTGGCAATATACCTAAATTTGATAGCGATAGTACCGCAAGGCGGAAGTCAAAATGAACCTATTTCACTATTCTAAAAATCCCTACTTCTTTTCGTAAAATGTACTTGAAAACCTTAATTTTTCGTTTTCAGTTTTCAATAAGCTTAAGCTTTATAGCACAAATATTATTAGTGGGATAGGTTTATAATTGTATTCCGAGCTAGCTTCTTGCGACATTTGAAATGGTATGTTTATTTACACCTTGCTGTACTAGAGATTTGCAAAGTTAACTACTGAGCCAAAGGCTTGTATTAATCGCAAGCCAAGTTTATTTTTGTTTAAAGTACAAATTTTTGCTAATTTCAGCATAAAGCGACTTACGCAATAAAAGCAAATAGTCTTATTTCTTAAAAGGATAAATTAAATTTATTATAGAATATGTGATGCTCTGCCTTGAGATCGCAATCTCAAACAATCCCTCTCAATTCTGATTCCGTTTGACCCTTTGCGGAAGCGATGATTAGATTTTTCCTCCCCTGCTTCCCCTACTCCCCCTGCTCCCGCTTTAGGGAAATATTGCTAGCTCAGTTTCCGGGTCAAAAAAGTGAATTTTCTCTGGAGTTAGCGATAACCATAGTTGCTCACCAGGTTGTACAAATCGATCTGGTGGTATTCGCACTTGTAAGTAATTGGTAGTAGCAGGCTGAGATCCCGGTTCGGCAATCTTAACTGCGAGAAAGGAATCGTTGCCGAGATTCTCTACCAAATCTACCTGCACTGGTATATTTTTGGTAGCAGGCATACTCAAGTTCAAGTGTTCTGGGCGAATGCCTAAAATTAGAGTTTTCCCATCATATTTTTGTAAAGCTTTTCCCCAAACTTCTGGAAGGGTGAAACGAAACTGAGAATGAGTAATCAACTGTAGGGCATGAAATTTAACAGGAATAAAATTCATCGGTGGTGAACCAATGAACTCTGCTACAAAAAGATTCGCTGGGCGGTTGTAAAGTTCTAAGGGAGAAGCAACTTGCTGAATTTTACCCTCAGACATAATCGCAATGCGATCGCCCATTGTCATCGCTTCTGTTTGATCGTGGGTAACGTAAATTGTCGTTGTCCCCAGTTGGCGCTGCAATTTGACAATTTGAGCGCGGGTTTCCGCCCGCAGTTTGGCATCTAAGTTAGAAAGCGGTTCATCCATTAAGAATACTTGAGGATCACGCGCGATCGCTCGTCCCAATGCAACTCGTTGTCTTTGTCCCCCAGATAGCTGTTTTGGTAAGCGATTCAGCAATGTTTCGATTTGCAACAGTTGAGCAACACTACGCACCTGTTGATCCACTGCCCGTTCTTTGTCAGAAATGTAGCGCAGTCCTTTAGGTAACTTTCTGGTCGCACCCACGAAGAGATTTTCTGTCCAATTGGGGAGTGGGGAGTGGGGAGTGGGGAGTGGGGAATGCTGATTTTCCCTATTCCCCGATTGTCTGCGGCGCAGCCCAAAGGCGATATTGTCATACACCGTCATGTGGGGATAGAGGGCGTAATTTTGAAACACCATTGCGATGTCGCGTTCTTTGGGTGGTAGGTCATTGATCAAGCGATCGCCTATCCAGATATTACCGCCAGTCATCACTTCTAAACCAGCGATTAAGCGCAGCAGGGTGCTTTTACCACAACCAGAAGGGCCTACCAGCACCATAAACTCGCCATCTGCGATCGTCAGGTTAATTCGGCGCAAGACGTTAACACTTCCCGCACGTTCTTGCGCTGCATCAGTTTTTTCCCCAGACGTGAGGGAAGATTGGTTTTCTGAAGTCACACTTTCCCCTTTACGCGGGGAAAAACTTTTATAAACGTTTTCTAAAACAACTTGGGACACAATTATTAATTATTGTCATTGGGCATTGGGCATTGGACTAATGACCAATGACAGTTTAGCGCCAATCATAATACACGTTGTATGTAAATACGAAAAGTAAAAAAAACAGCTTGCAACATCAAAAGCAAACTATGCTGAATTTTAGGGCTATCAGGAGGTGTTGTTATGACTACCGATGTACCTAAAAATCTTTCCCAAGAACCAAGCATTAACCCTGTCCATGACATTGTAGACGGACAAACCACAGATTGTTGCATTGTGGGTGGGGGACCGGCAGGAGCAGTTTTGGCGCTATTGTTAGCGCGTCAAGGCATTTCGGTGATGCTGCTGGAAGCACACAAAGACTTTGACCGCGACTTTCGCGGCGATACGATTCATCCGTCGGTGATGGAAATTATGGAAGAATTGGGACTTAGCGATCGCTTGCTAAAACTCCCCCATACCAAAATGCGCCAAATTAGGTTTAAAACTCCTCAAGATACTGTCACATTGGCAGATTTTAGTCATCTGAAAACCCATTACCCCTACATTACGATGCTTCCGCAGGTGAAATTCCTGGAGTTCATTACCCAAGAAGCACAAAAATATCCTAATTTCCATCTGGTGATGGGTGCGAATGTACAGGAATTAATTACGGAAAATGGAGTAATTCAAGGTGTCCGGTATCGGGGAGGCGGTGGTTGGCATGAAATCCAGGCAATAGTGACAGTTGGTGCAGATGGTCGCCACTCACGTTTGCGCCACCTGGGTGAGTTTGAGTCCATCGAAACCTCGCCACCAATGGATGTCCTCTGGTTCCGCCTACCCCGTCAGCCAGAAGACCCAGAGGGGGGAATGGGGCGCTTTGGTAAAGGTAAAATCATTGCCATGCTTGACCGTGGTGATGAGTGGCAAGTTGCCTATGTTATTTCTAAAGGAGGCTATCAACAACTGCGGGCTGCGGGTTTGGAGGAATTAAAAAAATCTGTTGTCGAAGTAGTGCCAGAATTCCAGCAACGCATCCAAAATTTACACGATTGGTCACAAATAGCTTTTCTTTCAGTGGAGTCCAGCCGCGTCAAAGGCTGGTATCGTCCCGGACTGCTACTCATTGGTGATGCTGCCCATATAATGTCCCCCGTTGGTGGAGTTGGCATTAACTACGCGATTCAAGATGCTGTCGTCGCGGCAAATGTACTCAGCAAACCGCTCAAAAACGGACAAGTACAACTTAGCGATCTAGCAAAAGTGCAGCGTCAACGCGAGTTGCCCACACGCATTATTCAGGCGTTTCAAACTTTTATCCAAAAGCGGGTATTTGCCCCCGTTCTTATCTCAAATCGCACCTTTGTACCACCTGGATTTTTGCGCTTACCCATCTTGCGTGACCTTCCAGCCAGGTTGATTGCCTTGGGTGTTTTTCCAGTTCACGTCAAGACTTAATTTTTGGCAAAAACTTTTTATATTGAATGGATGAATGGTACAATTATACTACTCCAGACAGAATTCAATGCTCATTTAGTCAGGCGAAGGTGGAAAGCAGCATACTCTATCTATGCTGTTCAAAGCGATCGCTTGGCTTTTATGCTAGAAATAACTAAAAACTCAGGCATTATTAAAGAATGCAAACAATTAAACATATCTAGATATTAATTGGCACTACATAGAAAAACCTTCTCTTTTTGATCAGTACTTTTTGTAGTCAGGAGTAATTTTAATGAACAGCTGCGTTTTGATGGCGGAAATTATCAACGAGCCGCAACTCCGCTATACAGCCGATAATCTGGGAGTCACGGAAATGCTGGTGCAGTTTCCCAATTCTCAGAAACCAGAAGAGCCGCCAGCCACGCTGAAGGTTGTCGGCTGGGGAAATTTAGCGACAGAAATTCAGCAAAACTACCACCAAGGCGATCGCGTCATCCTGGTAGGGCGTTTAGGCATGAATACTGTTCCGATGGAAGGTTTTAAAGAAAAACGCGCTGAATTGACGGTGCAACAAATTCAACCTGTTGGAGGTAGTTTTAATACTGATCCATTACCCTCAGCAACCGTAACTCCATCATTTACTGAAACCGCTCCACGACAACCAGCAGCATCTCGTCCTGCACCGAAAGACGTTCCCAGTTACGATTCACCACGTCCAGCGCCTACCCCGGCTACAAATCCTGTTGGCGTTGCTCCCCAAGCGACAAGTTACGAACCTGTACCCCAACCCACAAATTATGAGCGAACCACTTATCCAGCAGTGAAAGCGGAAGAACCAGATCCAGATGATATTCCGTTCTAAACATAGAGGAACTAATGCTATCAGTTTTCCAGCACTTTTAAGGCATTAAGGATACCTTTGGTAAGACTGGTAGCAAGCACTGACCTAGTAGCAGGATCTTGTTGTATCTTTTCAATGTAAGCGCGATTGCTCGCATTAGCTAAATCACCTACAAAAATTACAACTGCTGGTAAATTCACATCTCGGCAAAACCTCAAACCACGAGTAGACGTATAAGAATCAGGAAGGGTACTGATGTCGAACGATGGATTGTCTTTTTGAAGAACAGTTTGCAAGGATTCTGCTAATTTTTTAGCGCGGTCATTGGCAGCACTGTAGTAGAGTTTAATACTAGGAGGTCTGGAGTTACGAGTATCTGAACTATTGATCAGCAGTTCAATTGCTAGTTCACCTTGCTGGCCAGAATTGCGTAGCGTGTTAATATCCTGTATCGTCTGCTTGATGGCTGCCCTTTCGTCGGATTCATTAGTCTGAGCTACGGTTATGGGGACAACGCGAACCCCTGGATCGCTACGTTTCATTTCCTCAATAATTGACTTTTGCAGATGCTCCATTGCCTTTTTTTCTAGCTTTGCGTTCTGTTCTCCTAAAAGTGAACGTCTTGGTCTTCCGGCTAGGATAAATACTTGAAGCTGTGTGGGTGGGGTAGTGCGATCAACGTACTTATCCAAAAAATCTCGTAACTCTGAATCACCAGAGCTTTGTGCCTTCAGGTCTGCTAAAATTCTATCGAGCCGAATGCCCAGATAGGCTTTGACCTTCACCTCATCACTTTTTTCATCTAAGAGTGCTGCTTGATGAATACCAACTACCTGCCAATCTGTATTAAATAACGGACTACCAGAGGAGCCAGGCTCGGCATCAGTGTCATACTCAAGAAAATTCTCATAGAAATTTACCAGGCGATTATTAAACACCACAATTTCCTTGGGTCGTCCCCCAGGATGCTGAATCATGTGGATTGGGTCGGCGGAAATAAAGTTTTTGGTCTGGATAATATCTACAAATTCCGGTTCTAGATTATCTTTCAAGGCGGAGTCAGCCAGAGTTTGTGTACTCACTTCTGGCGCGATTTCTCCGGCTAAATTTTTTGCTAGATTAACTCCCTTAAACTTACCATCCAGTGGCTTCAGCTTCAGCAACACGTAATCCAGGTCTGTGTTGAGCGATGTGACCAAAAATGTAGGATCAAACTCATACTTGTCTAATCCAGCTAATAGCTCTGGGTCGCCTTCCTGGCGGCGGAATTTGGCTTCGTAGTTAAACACGGCACGAAATTCAGGAAGCAAATTTTTATCATCTACAACATGGCGATTGGTTATCAAGTAGTCACCGCCAACAAGAAACCCAGAGGCGTAAGGCAAATCTACCGTTGTAGCGTTAGTCTTAAATTTGCCTGGCTCCGTGATCGGGTCGATTTTGTACCATTTCAGTACCGTTGCTCGCAGTATTGGTTCACTGTTAGCTGCTTCGATCAGTTTGTCTAAGTCTTCGGGTTTGCTAATTCGGCGGACTAGACAGCAGACACTTTTACCTGCGTCTCGCCCTTTCTCCAAGAAACTGAAAGGTAACAAATCATTCTCATTTAAGACATGAGGGTTAGCTTTCTCAAACCGTCGGCGTAATCGCTGATTGATCAAATCTGCCAGTTGAATCCCTGACACGCGGGTTGACTCTATATTTTTTTCTTGAGGCTCGCCTTTTTTAGAATCGATACTTTCTAGTATGCGAAGAAGCTTGCCGACTCCACCCAATAAATTGTTCAATAAAATCTTTGCCATAATAAATTTCCAATGGTAGTTTAAGCTAATTGTATATAGTCAGTGTTATTACGTAATCAAAAGTCGCTATTATCTTAACTTGAATGAATCAGGCATTACCACCAACTAGCCTGCCTCGCTTGATTAATCTCCGAGGAAAGCGGGTTTCTCAAGAGATGCTAAGTCAACTGGACTTCAGCCAATGTTTGCTAGGACTTTCTGCGACTAGTCGAATGGGGACATTTTTTTTAAGCTTACTACTGAGCTTTTTATGTGCAGTGGTAGCAGCGTTCGCAGGAGCTACATTAGCACTCTATCTAGTATTCGATTATCAGGGGTGGCGCTATCTAACGATCGCCATTGTGGCAATTATCCTAGCTGCATTTGTTTACTGGGTGCGTACCCAATGGTTGCAGAGTATTTTAGTGATATTCGTTGGGTGCTGGCTGGGTTTGCCGATTTTAGCGGTGGTGTTGAGGCTGGTAGGATTGGTATCAACGTCAAAGTTGAATCTGTTTATCATTGGTAGCCCTTTAATTGGCACTCTATTGACAGCGGCTTCTCTGTTAAGTGTAGTCGGTTTGAGCTTGGCGAGTTCACTGCTGACTATGGGCTTTCAAAGACAATTTCGCTGGTTGCACGGATTTTTGCTGACTAGCTTCATGCTGTTATGTGGTGCAGTAGGAGTAGTGCAGGCTGCAAGCGGTAATCTAGACAATGAGTATTTGAAGGAAATACGGCAAGCTAAAACTTTTCCCAGTCCCGTATTTGAGTTAGTGGGATGGTTAGGTAGTAGTGTTTTGGCTGTAGCGATCGCCTTAGTAATACTGCAATTTTTCCAAGACAACCGTCGTTTGCAGGGACAACCCGATGCAATTCTTAGTCTGGGAAAGGCGATCGCTAACTTGGGAGGTACTTCTTTCCGTGAGCTAGATTTGAGCCACCTCAACTTTTCCGCAATATCCCTAGTAAACATTGACCTACGGGCCAAGAAACTCTACAGGACTCGTTTTACTGGTACAACTGGTTGGGATGCCGCAACAGTAGATGATTCCTACTTAGATTTACATCAGCCCAAAGTGCAAGCCTTACTCAAAGGAGAACCCATAACCCAGAACTTTTTTCGTACCAACCTGCGGGGAGCCTATCTACAAAAAGCGGTCTTGCAATATTTCGACTTCACAGAGGCAACTTTGGACGGGGTAGACCTCCGGGGGGCTAACCTCTATTATGCTAGGTTTGTGCGGACGCTGGTTACTGATGTAGACTTTTCCCTAGCAAATTTAACTGGTTGCTGTCTGAAAGATTGGAGCTTTAATCGCCAAACTTGTTTTCAGGGGGTAATTTGTGAATATATCTACCGTGACTTTGAAGATGGTGAGCGTACCCAACGTTATCCTGTAGGGCGGAACTTTTTGCCTGGAGAGTTTGAGGCGATGGTTCGCAAGATAGAAACTTCCTATGAACTGGTGTTTGAGCAGGAGATTGACCCCATATCCCTCAGTTTTGTGTTTGAGAAATTCCGCTTGGAGGATGAGAGTCTAGGGTTAGAGTTGCAGGGTTTAGAGCAACGCGGCGATCTTTGGATTGTCAAAGTTGGTCATCGGGAAGGGGTTTCTCGTCAACAAGTGGTGGAGCGTGTAAATGAAACTTACGAAGACTTGCGTAAACTGTTTGAAGCTCCTTATAAGTTAGCTTTGGACGCTAAGGATAGTGAGATTGCTAGGATAAATAGTCAGTTCCAATTTTTTATGGAGATGCACTCGCAATTCTGGCAAAAATTTGTTGAACGCACAGGTAATTCCGTTGAAAGTGTGATCTTTCAAGGACAAGGTCATCAAATTTACTTTAAAAATCAAGTTGGAGAGACTATGGAAAATCAAAATATTAATGCAGGTGGTAGTGTAGATGCCTCCACAGGGGCAAGGTTTACAGGCGACATTACAGGTTCAACCATTAATTTGGGTGAAATTAGCGGTAGTGTGTCTAACGTTCTCAATCAGTTACCTAGTTCTCCAGACCCCACTCAACCTGGAATTAAGGAACTACTAATCCAACTTCAACAAGCAGTTGATAAAGATACCGATTTAGCTCCCGAAGATAAAGCAGATTTACTAGAGCAGGTAAAAGTTTTGGCAGAAGCAGAACAAACACCTGAGCCAGAGAAAAAGAAAGGATTGGTGCGAACCGCTAGAAAAATATTTGATGCAACATTGAAGAGTTTGCCAAGCACTGCGAATATTATTGAGGCGTGCAGTAAACTATTGCCGCTGATTTTAAAAGCGTTGGGACTTCCTGCGTAGTGTTTGAGCCGATCGCAATTTGCAGAAATCACAAGTAGTTCTACATCGTAAATGCGTGTATATTGTGGAAGTATGTGAAAAACTGCCAGGAAGTGTAAAATCCAAATAATTTTAAGTTAATATTTCGACCCAACTCCTATGAGAGAAAATGTCCTAGAGGTTCGCAATCTCCAAGTTGAATTTCCCGGTGATGGCAATACTGTCAGAGCTTTGGATGGTATTTCCTTTGGGCTGCATAGAGGTGAGACTCTAGGAATAGTAGGAGAATCGGGGAGTGGTAAATCAGTGACAGCTCTAGCTGTAATGGGTTTGTTGCAAAGTCCCGGTATAGTTACTGGCGGTGAAATCTGGTTTCGTCCCCAGGAGAATGCCAATGCCATCGATTTGGTAAAATTGCCTCCTGAGCAAATGCAGCTACACCGGGGTGGCGACATCGCCATGATTTTTCAAGAACCGATGAGTTCGCTAAATCCGGTTTATAACATCGGGTTTCAGCTAACAGAAGCAATTATGCGGCATCAAAGTGTGTCAGCAGCTCAAGCACGACAAATTGCGATCGCAGGTCTGCAAGAGGTTAAACTTCTACCTAGCGATGAGGAGATTCAGCAGCAGTATATCGAAACTTCATCGAAACCAGAACCATCAAAGTTGGCACAGTTGGTTAAACAACACAAAGAAGCCATGCTGGAACGCTACCCTCATGAACTTTCTGGGGGTCAGTTGCAACGGGTAATGATTGCAATGGCAATTTCTTGCAACCCATTAATCTTAATTGCCGATGAACCAACTACAGCTTTAGATGTGACGGTGCAAGCTACAATTTTGGACTTGTTGCAAGAATTGCAGCAAAGCCGTGACATGGCAATGATTTTCATCACCCACGACTTAGGGCTAATTTCAGAAATTGCTGACGAAGTAGCGGTGATGTATAAAGGTAAAGTTGTCGAATCTGGTACTTCTCGGCAAATTTTCAGCAGTCCCAAGCATCCATATACTAAAGGTTTGATAGCTTGTCGCCCCACACTCAACCGCCGTCCCCAAAAATTACTCACCGTTTCTGACTACATGAGTGCAGAAGAGACAGCAACGGGACAATTAGTAATTCAGGCGAAAGAACCCGCACAACCCACAGAAGTCACTACTGAAGAGATTGCTGCAAGATTGGCAAACTTCAATAAAAAGGAACCCCTGCTGCAAATCCGCAACCTGAAAGTTGGTTTTCCAGTGCGTGGGGTGTTTGGTGGGACAAAACGTTACAATATGGCAGTTAATGGCGTTTCCTTTGATGTCAAATCAGGAGAAACACTAGGTTTGGTGGGAGAATCTGGTTGCGGTAAAACTACCCTTGGCAGAACTTTGCTGCGATTAATTGAACCGATGAGTGGTCAGATTATTTTTGAGAAACAAGATATTACTAGTCTCAAAGGTGAACCGTTGCAAAAACTGCGGCGGGAAATGCAAATAGTCTTCCAAAATCCTTTTAGTTCCCTCGACCCACGGATGAAGGTTGGGGATGCGGTGATGGAACCATTGTTAATTCACGCCGTGGGTAAGACAAAGCAACAACGACGCCAACGCGTAGCCGAACTCTTAGAACGGGTGGGATTGAGTGCAGATGCGATTAACCGCTATCCTCATCAGTTTTCTGGCGGTCAACGCCAACGGATTTGTATAGCCCGTTCTTTGGCATTAAATCCTAAGTTTATCATCTGCGATGAGTCAGTTTCAGCACTGGATGTTTCAGTACAGGCGCAGGTATTAAATCTCCTCAAAGAATTACAGTCAGATTTTCAGCTTACTTATATCTTTATTTCTCACGATTTAAGTGTGGTGAAATTTATGAGCGATCGCATTTTAGTTATGAATCGCGGTCAAATTGTTGAAGAAGGCACAGCCGAAAGTATCTACCAAGAACCCAAAGAGGAATACACGCAAAAATTAATTGCTGCGATTCCTACTGGTAGTGCTGAACGGGTGCGAAGTCGGCATCTGAAGGCTTTATAGAAACTATCTGGTAGTGAAGTATGAAATTCTAATCTTTATGTGCTAACAATGTGTTTTAACCTGAACTCAGGTCATGTTAAGCTTCCCCCATGACAAGTCCCTCAATCGTATGCGCTTGTACGATAGGTTCTAGTTCCTCAACGATTCGGCAGGCGAAGTGCTTTCGGTGTTCTACAGGGATAGTCTCGTAGTAAGACCGAGTAAACTGAAGATCGTGCCGCTTTGCGTTCTGAGCGTCCGGAGCATCCACACCAAGCACTAGCGCTGGCCGCGATTTTTGAGATTGGTTGC
>NZ_DASQZC010000120.1:0-17878 GCF_035638895.1 Nostoc sp.
CCAACCCTGCATCAGTTGCCCAATGGTTTGACAATCATAGCGGAGCAGATGCCAGTTGAAGCTGTAAACCTCAACTTATGGATTAAAGTTGGTTCAGCCGTAGAATCTGATAGCATTAACGGCATGGCTCACTTTTTAGAGCACATGATTTTTAAAGGAACAGAACGACTGGCTAGCGGCGAATTTGAACGTCGAATTGAAGAACGGGGTGCTGTCACCAATGCTGCAACTAGCCAAGATTATACTCATTACTATATAACCACAGCCCCCAAAGATTTTGCCGAGCTTGCTCCACTACAAATAGATGTAGTATCAAATGCGAGTATTCCTGATGATGCTTTTGAACGTGAGCGATTAGTAGTTTTAGAAGAAATTAGGCGTTCAGAGGATAATCCCCAACGGCGGACATTTCGGCGGGCGATGGAAACAGCTTATACTGAGCTACCTTATCGCCGTGCGGTATTGGGGCCTGAATCGGTGATTGCCGAACTGAAACCCCAACAGATGCGGGATTTTCATACTAGTTGGTATCAACCCCAATCAATTACTGCTGTAGCTGTGGGCAATTTGCCTGTGGAAGAATTAATTGCAACCGTAGCTGAAGGATTTACAAAAGCCACTAAAACTCCCCACTCCCCACTCCCCACTCCCCACTCCCCACTAAATCCTGAATCACCATTTACAGAAATTGTCCGTCAAGAATTTGTAGATGAAAGTCTCCAGCAAGCAAGACTAGTGATGCTTTGGCGGGTTCCAGGAATGGTTCAGTTAGATCGCACCTATGGACTTGATGTTTTAGCCGGAATTTTGGGACATGGACGGACATCAAGACTGGTGAGGGATTTACGAGAAGAACGGGGATTAGTTTCTTCAATTTCTGTGAGTAACATGAGCAATCAGCTACAAGGGACATTTTATATTTCAGCTAAATGTGCAGTAGAAAATTTAGCAGAAGTAGAAGATGCGATCGCTCAACATATTCGCACAGTCCAAACCGAATTAGTTACAGAATCAGAAATTGCCCGTGTGCGGCGGCGAGTAGCGAACAGATTTATTTTTGGCAATGAAACACCAAGCGATCGCACAGGGTTGTATGGTTACTATCATTCCTTGGTGGGAGATTTAGAACCCGCCTTTAACTACCCAGATCATATTCAGAGCCAAGATGCAACTGACTTGATGCAAGCAGCCAAAGAGTATCTTTCCCCAGATGCTTATGGTGTAGTTGTCGTCAAGCCGTAAATTAGAAATGGGGAATTTGGAATTGGGAATGGGGCATTAATTAATAATTCGCGCCGTGTGCAACTTTCTTTCCAACCTAACCCCCAGCCCCTTAAGAGCTAGCATTGGGGAGCAAGAATCAAAGCCTCTCTTCCTTTAAGGATACTGTTGGCGAATTATTGAGGGATTAAGCCCCTCAATAGTTTGGAACAGTTGAAAAATTACTCCCCTTCCCTACAAGGCAAGGGGCTGGGGGTTGGGTTTGTATTTAATCTGTGAGACAGCAGTTGGGCAATTTGCTGATTAATAATTGCAACATCAAAACGCTGACTAGCACTAGTCCGGGCATTATTAGCTATAGTTGCAGTTATTTCTGTCTCCTGAAGGCAGGTAATAATTACTTGTGCAAGTTCTTGGGGTTCTCCTGGTGTCACTAGAAAACCATTAAGTCCATGTTCTACTAATTCCATTACACCCCCAGCTTTTGCTGCAACTACAGGTTTTCCACATAGCATCGCCTCAACAATCACTCTGCCAAAGGGTTCTGGGGAAGTAGAGGTATGTGCTACCAAGTCACAAGCTGCCATTAACTGAGGAATATCAGAACGAAATCCTAAAAAATTGACGCGATTTTCTAATCCCAGTTCAGCAACTTGTTGGTGTAATTGTTGGACGTAATCTTGTTCCCCAAATAGTGCATCACCCACTAAAATGGCTGTCACCTCTGGCGGACATTTGGCAAGGGCATCAATTAAAATATGCTGCCCTTTCCAAGGTGCAAGACGGCTAAAGTGTCCGACTACAAATTTACCTTGCAATCCTAACTGTTGCTGTAATTTATTAATGTCAGACTCATTAGTTTGATAATTTTTTGTTTCAAAGCCGTTATAGACAACTTCGATGATATCTGGGCGTCCTCCGGCTTGTATAAAGGCTGTTTTACTAGCTTGGGAATTGGCAATTACTAATGATGCAAAACGATTAGCTAAGTTAATAGCAATACGAAGATTCGTTGGACTAAAATGTTCTGTGGAAAGAATATCATGTAAATGATAAACCAGAGGGCGACGGCTGAAAAAACTTGCTAATGCTCCGACAACTAATGCTTTTTGAGTATTGGCATAGATTAAATCATATTCACGCGCTATTTTAACTACCTTAGTAATCAAAGGTGCAAGTTGTGCTAAACTCTTTAATCCTTGTAGCAAACTGCTTTCTTTACGAACTTGGATTGCTTGAGTTGCAAGAACTTCCACTGATATATGATTTTGCTGCAATAAATCTTTAAATGACCCATCTGCAAATAAACCTACCAAAGCACGATTGCCATAAGGTTTAGCAATATCTATTAAACACAATTCTGCGCCGCCTGGTTTACCACTTTGGTCTAGAAAAAAAATTCTCATTAAACCTCTATTTAACCTAATTTAACTATGCAGCACCACTAATATCTATTACAATCACTTGTTTATGCTAATAAAATCTTCCGTACTTGTTGGGCGATTTGATTCCAGTCGTAGTGTGTAGTAGCGTATTGGCGACAAGCTTCTCGCGAAGGTATAGGGATATTTCCCAAAAGCACTTGCTCTAATTTTTTAGCAATGGCTGAGGCTTCTGTTGAAGTAGTAATTAAATCGGGTGAAAATCCTGATAAAATTTCTGGCATTCCCCCAACCGGGGTACATAAAACAGGAGTGCCACACGCTAAAGACTCAATTATTACTAATCCAAATCCTTCAAAAGATTGACTAGGCATGACAGTTAATTCAGCAGCTTGATAAGCTACAGGCAATTGCTCATCAGGGAGAAAACCTAAAAATTTAACGTTGTCGTCTAGCCCTAATTCTGTAGCCTGTTGTTGTAGTGAAGCTTGGATGTGACCACGACCTGCGATCGCTAGCCAAACATCTGGTATTCTGGGCTTAATTATAGCCAGTGCCTGTAATAATTTGTCAACTCCGGTTCGATGCACTAAGCGGCGTGATGTAAATAGGATACGGCGATTAGTTGGCCAGCCTAGCTTTGTACAAGCCTCCTGGGGTGATAAATTTGGCTGAAACCAGTTAATATCAACTCCACCAGGAATAATATTAATTTTGCTCCACGGTACTTGATATTTATCATGTAGAATTTTACCAAATGCTTTGCTCAAAACAATAAAGCGATCGCAGCGATTATAAGTGTTTTGTTCTATTAGCCAGTGCTTGATTAAAAGACTAAGGTTTTTATTAACCACTTCTTGCTGACTCTCAGAAGCCCAAGGGCCATGAAAGTTAAAAGTAACTGGTACCCCCTTTGGTAAAATATCTAAAATAGGAAAGCTATATAATGCAAAGTGCAAATTAATAGCATCTGGTTTGCTTGTTCTTGTTTTCTGGAAATTAGTGCGAATAGACCATAATCTTTGCCAAATAGCACTGTCGGAACTCGCTAAATTAGTCAGCTTAATCGGCGAATTTGTTTCAGCCTCTGGTAGATCAACTCCGCATAATTCAACCTGGTCTTTATTTGCAGCTAACTTATGAGTAAGTTCATAAATATACCTTTCTAATCCTCCGGGACTTTTGGGAAACCAGCCCAATCCAAGGGTGAGAATAGATGCAGATGATGAAGCAAAATTTTTTGGTTTATTTTCCACTGATGTATCTCCTATAAATATATTAAAACAGGCGCACATCTATGCGCTTTTACATCTGTATCTAAACCTGAATCATTAAAATTTACGAATATACATTACCAATAAGATTTTTTGTATAGAACACCAATTTATAAACTATTTATATGTCAACGTCAACAAGGAATGAGAACTGTGTTTTTATTAACTAAACAACACCGAGCTAGATATATATGATACCTGCTAATCTAGAAAGGTGAATGCTATATAGGGAGAGAGAAAAGCTGATATGAAGTAATAACTTTAGAACTATTTTGTATTAATTTTTACCATTAACATTGAATAAAAAGTAAAGATTAATACATAAAATATATTAGCTGAAAATCCAAAGAATCAGGTGAGTTTTATAAAGCTTATGTAAAAATTACTATTAAATGTTATGTCTATGCATAGCCTGTATCTTAGCCACTTCAAAATAGTTATATTTTTTGCGGATTACCGAAAAAACCATTGTATATAAATAATTAAAAGCTTAAAAAGTATATGAAAAATAAATTACTGGCGCAGTTAATAAAACTCCGTCGCCAACTCAACCAGCACCTCAAAAAAATATTTAAGATTAGATTTATACAAAAAAGTAAAACTTTCAACTTTTTACTCAGTCTGACTGTTGGAGTAATTGTTACTACTCTTGGAATTACAACAGACTGGGCGACAACTGGAACACGCACGCTTAACTATAAAACATCGTCGATAAGTAATACTGTTGGCAGTGAAATGCCGATACAAAACAATACTGAAACACCCACACTTCCACACAAAGAAATCTCGATAAGTAATACTATTGCCAGTGAAAATCTGCTAGTACAAAACAATACGGGAACATCCACACCTACCTATAAAACATCGTGGATAGGTAACACAATTGGCAGTGGAAATCTGCGGGTACAAAACAATATTGAGGCAATGTATGTTGCTTCTGATGGCACAGTTTATACTAACAGCCATTGGGATGAAGCAGGAATGGAAGCAGCCATCTATAAGGATGGTAAAGTTATTGGTGCTATTGGGGATACTCACGGATGGAGTCGTGGTGGTGGCATAGCTGTAACAGTAAATAGTAAATATATTTACCTTGCCATGACTCAGGGATCGAAGGGTAAAACCAATGAAGATTACCCAGCAGAAGGAACAACTTGGCATTGCGTTAGACGCTATGATTTGTCGGGAAAACCTGCGCCTTTTCCTAATGGGCGTGGCTGGGATAAAAGTATGCTGATTGCCAGTACTAAAAGTGAAGTCACTGGATTAGCAACTGTAGGAAGCGAGTTGTATGTGAGTGATTTTGCTACTAACCAGATTCGTGTCTATGATACTGATACGATGAAGGAACTACGGAGCTTTACCGTTGCTAATCCCGGAGCAATAACTATTGATCCACAAAAAACTCTCTGGATTATTCAAAGCAAAAATGGTAATAAGCCTGCTAAGATTTTACATTATTCCCAAAGTGGAAAGCAATTACCGCAACAGATTGCAGATATCGTTGAACCAACTGCGATCGCAATTGATCATCAAGGTAAGCTGTTGGTGGCAGAAAATGGGCCACGTCAGCAAATGTTGATTTATGACATCAAAGATAAGCCGACGCAGGTGGGTAGTTTTGGTTCTAAAGGCGGTATCTATGCAGGAGTTCCTGGTGAAGTTCGAGATTTGAAACTTTATGGACTTACCGGAGTTGGTGCAGATGCTTCAGGCAATATTTATATAAATAGTAATGGTTTCAACAAATCAGGCACAGATTTGCGGAAATTTTCGCCATCGGGAAAACTAATGTGGCGATCGCTGGGATTGATATTCGTCGATAATGCAGATGCCGATCCTAAAACTGATGGTGTAGATTTATTCACCAAACAAGAACACTATCTGATGGATTACAGTAAGGCTGCTGGTAAGCAATGGACTTACAAAGCCTACACCTTAAATCCTTTCAAATATCCTCAAGATCCACGTCTGCATACATCGCCAGATGGAACCTTTGTTCGCCGCATCCAAGGGAAGCCGTTTTTGTTTCTCACAGATATGTATAGTAGTTTCCTGCAAATATATCGTTTTAATGCAGACACAGATGGTAAAATAGCTATTCCAGCCGGAATGTTTGTTGGTAGCAATGGCGCAGATAAACCATTTCTCAAGGGAAATTGGCCACCGAATCAACCAAAACAAGGGGAATGGATCTGGCGCGATCGCAACGGTAATGGCAAATTTGAAAAGAACGAATATGATACCAGTAAAGATTATCCCTATATCGGCGGATGGTGGGTAGACAGCAAAGGAGATGTTTGGAAAGCTTTGCGAACAGAAGATGGCATTCGACACTATCCTTTACAAGGAATAGATGCTAAAGGCAACCCCATCTACAGCTATAGTTCGATGGAAAAGCAAACCACTCCCAAAATATTTAACGACTTACGGCGGATCGAATATTTCCCCCAAACAGATACTATGTATTTGTCAGGCTTTACAGGAGATCACCCTGCATTCGGTGATGATACTGGAGTTGCTGGATCTGAGATTGCCCGTTTTGACAATTGGAGTAAAGGAAATCGTACTCCCCGTTGGCGGATTGTAATTCCCTACGACACCACCGGTAAACGCGAAGTGTCTACGGCGGCTATGAGTGTGGCGGGAGACTATGTATTTGCCGTCACAGTCAAAACCGCAGAGGTATATGTCTATAATTCCAAGACGGGAGCGCAAGTACAACAGTTAAAACCAGGCCCAGAAGTTGGCAGCGAAAGTGGCTGGATTGATATACCCTACGGTATCCGCGCTTTTCGGCGTTCAAATGGTGAGCATTTGGTATTTGTGGAAGAAAATTGGAAAGGAAAAGTAATTATCTATCGGCTGCTGGGGTAAGCGTTTAATATCGTGTGCGCTTAAAAACTTATCATCAGGTTTAGAGAATAGCTATAGCAATCCTATCTGATTTATAAAAATTCGCAGTGTCTAGCTTCACGACTTATCAAAATCAAAGAAGTTAAGGAGGTAACTTTTCACGAATGATATCATGTTCGCATAATTAGTTATAGCGTTTCCACAGTCATTGCACCCCACCCCTTAATCACCTCCCCGCAAGCGGGGAGGGGAGACAAAGCGTAGCTTTAACGGGGTGGGGTTCTTCAATTTTAATAAGTAATCAAGCGAACATGATATCATTTAGGATTGCTATATGTAGGGAGATATGTGATTAAATGTATCGCAGGTTGAATAAATAAATTAAGCATAATACTTAATGCGTCGAGACTCCATTTTTTACAAACTCTTTCAACAATCTCCCACTTTGCTATTTGAATTATTGGCAAATCCGCCCAGAAATGCAAATGTTTATCGATTTGATTCAGTAGCTATTAAAGAACCTAAATTTGAGATAGATGGGGTGTTTCTTCCACCAGAAAATGAAGGTGCAGGTGTTGTATATTTCTGTGAAGTACAGTTTCAAAAGCGGAAAGTGCGGTCTTGGGGTCTCCC
Source organism: Nostoc sp. (assembly GCF_035638895.1). GTDB lineage: Bacteria > Cyanobacteriota > Cyanobacteriia > Cyanobacteriales > Nostocaceae > Nostoc. The sequence continues at coordinate 7,367 of NZ_DASQZC010000120.1, forward strand.
CAAGTAAAGCAACTTTCCAAGACGGATGAACAGCTTTACGAGAGAGTATTTGCAGAATTTTCACTATATTTCTACCGCAACCGAATCAGATTTAGCGACTGGCAAGCAGTGATAATTTACCCATCTCGCAGTCTTGAACAAAGGGATATTCATCCCCATCGCTCATTGCTGAATGGTGAACAAGTACACCCTTGTGTATTTGGATGAATTAGGGGATATTCGCGAATTACCTTTATGGTTAGCCCTAATGGTGTTAACTACTGTGGAAGAATAACAAGCACCACAAGAAGCTAGATATTTACTTGAGCGATCGCGCCAAGAACAACCTCAACCATTAAGTAACGCCATAATGGAATTAGTGACGACGATAATGGTGTACAAGTTTGAACAATTAAGCCGAATAAAGGTAGAGTCTATGCTAGTTACAAGCTTGGTTAGTAGCAAGATAAAAGTGCGTTAGCGATCGCGCAGCATTCCGCAGGAAAGGAAGCTATGCGTAGCGTCTCGTAGAGTAGGCATCGCTTCTGTAGTTTCCGAGCCAAAAATCATACCGGAATTTCTATGATAAATTCTGTACTCTCTTGTTGTTTTTGACTTAGATGCATTGCAATTCCTTTCTCGTAGTAAGCTGCTTCATTAATAAAAATAGGATAAACAGTAGACTCTCCTTCATAGAAAATGTCTTTTCCTTCAAAAGTCAAAAACATTGGATCGCCTGGATTCAAAGGTTCATAATCTCTAAACTGAAGGTGGGGGTGAATCATGGCTTTAATCTCCCCGCGAGAGCTTCTCGGATAATCGATAGTTTTAATGTATTGATAGAATGTAAGGGTGCTGTTTGTCTGCGGAATATTACCTTGGTTGTAACCTTCAAAATAGTCTAAAATTCCATAGATAAGCTGTTCTGTTTGCTGAAATAATTCGGCGTTTAAGATATTCTGAGCCACAGCACCAACTTCTATAACAAAACCCAATTCGCACAGAGAACGGAGAAATCCACCTTCTCTAGATTGTTGATTAACAAAAACCTTTACCATCGGATTTATAGAACTCAAATAAGCGCCTAACCGCAGTAAAAAAGGATGCATGTCAGAAAAAATCAGACTTAACCCCATGTTAGCAGTTGTGCTATGCAAATCAATAATTACATCTACAAAGGGCTGATTTTGCGGTTGCAATATGTGTTGAATTGCTTTTGCCCGCCTATCTTCATAACTTGAGAGTTGAGGATTTTGTAAGCCTTGATTAGTGAAGCAACGATTTAAATCCTTATCAATGTATCGTTTGCCTTCTTCAATAGCTTTGAGATTACCAAGTAACGCCAGAGTTTCAAAACTTGCTCTGTCGATTAAATTTGGATACTGCTGAAACTTTTTGACAACATGTACTCCTGTTAACTCATTACCGTGGTTTCCTCCAACGATCGCAACTCGTTCAATCTGACTCATAACAACCTCATCTCTAAAAAACTACCCTACGGTTATTGAGAATGGTGCAAGATACAAGATAGAAGTATACCTGCTGCTGACTAAATCTTCTAAGAGACTGACGCGATGTCTACGACGGGCTACGCTTACGCTCCCTATTAGAGCCAAAATATGATAACTGTTAAGCTGTTGGTTTTAGTACAAAAGGGAGGAAATTTATGGAGTATAATTTTCAAGCGCTCGCTGAACTTTACAAAAACGCTCTCCTCAACGACGCACTCCCCTTTTGGGAAAAATATTCTCTCGATTGGGAGCAAGGCGGCTATTTTACCTGTCTTGATCGCTACGGCAAAATTTATGATACAGACAAATTCATTTGGCTGCAAAACCGCCAGGTGTGGACTTTTTCGATGCTTTACAACCAGCTAGAAAAACGCGAAAACTGGTTAAAAATTGCTAGCAATGGCGCTAATTTTCTCGCCCAACATGGCAGAGATAGTGATGGTAACTGGTACTTTGCTCTCACCCGTGAAGGGAAACCACTGGTTGAGCCTTACAATATCTTTTCTGATTGCTTTGCAGCGATGGCATTTAGTCAATATGCACTCGCTAGCGGCGAAGAATGGGCAAAGGATGTGGCAATGCAGGCTTACAACAACGTATTACGCCGCAAGGACAACCCAAAGGGCAAATATAATAAAACCTATCCCGGCACACGCCCGATGAAATCGTTGGCTGTACCAATGATTTTAGCCAACCTGACTCTAGAAATGGAATGGTTGCTACCAAAAGAAACACTAGAGAATGTCCTAGCTGAGACAGTCCGCGAAGTGATGACCGATTTTCTCGACCAAGAACGGGGACTAATGTACGAAAACGTTACCCCTGAAGGCTCTCACATAGATTCTTTTGAGGGACGGGTGATTAATCCCGGTCACGGTATCGAAGCTATGTGGTTCATCATGGATATCGCGCGTCGCCAAAACGACACCAAAACTATTAACCAAGCCATTGATGTGGTGCTAAATATCCTGAATTTTGCTTGGGATAGCGAGTACGGCGGATTGTATTACTTTATGGATGCAGATGGTCATCCCCCACAACAATTGGAATGGGATCAAAAGCTGTGGTGGGTTCACCTAGAGTCTTTGGTTGCATTAGCGATGGGTTATCGTTTAACAGGGCGTGAAGAGTGCTGGGAATGGTATCAAAAGATGCACGATTACACCTGGTCACACTTTGCTGATTCAGAATACGGTGAGTGGTTTGGCTATCTCAATCGCCGTGGAGAAGTATTGTTGAACCTTAAAGGTGGCAAATGGAAAGGATGTTTTCACGTACCGCGTGCATTGTACCTTTGTTGGCAGCAATTTGAGGCATTGCGAAGCCTGCGGCAGTAAACAACGCAGTCACTAAGAGGCAGTTCTTGCTGGGGGAGGGGAGCCAGCCATATCAAAATGCTCAAAGTAAGTTTAGCTATCTCAGCAAGCAGATTTCTCTATCTAATCAGTCAGTGGCGATTCCTGGATTTGAAGATGCATTATTAGACTTAAGACGATTGTTTCCAAAGGATGCTATTGAATAATTTTGTTAGTGCGATAGTCTATGCTGTAAGTAAGCATTTTTCAGTTTTCTAATACATAACTACACACTTTTGTTTAAGCCTGTATTTGAGATTGGGGTTTCAACTTCACCACTATTTCCACATCACAACCTAAAGCATTTAGAAATCGGAAAAGTCGCTCTGTTGAAAAACCTGATAGTTTTCCCCTTATTAAAGCAGAAATCTTAGGTTGATCAACTCCCAATAGTGCGGCTACTTCAAATTGATTCATCTCCTGTTTAGCAATGATTTCACAAGTAGTTCATCCGGGTTCGCTAGGCCTAAATCTGCAAAGACATTACCGCTACTTGTTTTTACACTGATTTCTTCAGTCATTTTTTTCTTCCTTTTGTTTTCGGCTATACTTTTGTGCGTGATGCTGTTTTGCCCGCTTAAGCCTTGCTTTAATTAATTCCATGTCTTGTTAACAATCTTGATGAAGATGAAATAGTTTCTGAAGACATATTCAAAAAATATCTCAAAATAGCGGCTGAAAGGTACATTGAACTTAATCCAGGAAGGGCAGATGAGGTTTCAAATTTACTCAAAAATAATCTCAATAGCACTGGCAAATTAAGTAATTAGACAAACTAAACACAAAATGATTTAATTAAAGGTATTGCCCAAACAAAAAACTTTTAATATGAGAAAACTGTCTCTGATTCTCCCCTTAGCTATTCTAGCTTTTAGCAGTGTAGTTGTTAAGAGCCAAGAAATTTCCTCACCCAATACTTACACTCAATCTGTTACCCGTGAAGTTTTAGCGAGTGGTTATCCTACTCAAGATAAAAAGCAGATTCTTGAGCTTGTACGCTATACCATCGCACCAAGAGCAAAACTTCCTGCTCATACTCATCCGGGAATGCAGATTGAACGAGTAGAGGCGGGAAGTTTAACTTATACTGTTGTGGAAGGAGAAGCTAAAGTAACGAAAGCTAACGGCACAGAATTGATTCTTCAAAAAGGGAAAACTATACAGCTTACAGTTGGAGATTCTTTAGTTGAATCTGCCGGAATGGTTCATTATGGAGAAAACCAAACAAACAAGCCGATTATTCTGTTGTCTGCTTCTTTATTTAATGCTAATCAACCCAAAGCTATTTTAACTAATCCTGAAAACAGATGAATTTTTCAGTCTGCTTGTTCTTCTGGCTGAGTGCCTTCATGATTAATCACAAACTAAATTCGGCTGCGCCATCCTCATCCACATCTGCATCCTTACCTATAGCAGTAGGTTTAAATTTAGAGCCATGAATTAATTCAGCAAAAGCAATTCCTGGATTTTGGTGAAGAATATTCAGCACACTCATAAAATCTCGCACAATTTCCCCTGGTGTCAATAATGCTTCTGCACCCAAGCGATTAATAATCTCTTGCACAAACTCCTTCAATTCACGATTTGTCAAAGTCTGTTCATACCCAAAATTTAGTGCATGAATCTCAGCTAAACGTTGCAGAAGTGTCAATATTTCTCCTTCACTCAACGGATTTAGGCGAATCACTGGCCCTAAATGTTCTTGAACATTAGCTTGTGCAACAAAACGACTTTCTTTTGTGCGTCTTTGCCAAGCTTGGTCTGCAAAAAGTCCGCGTTTGGGGTCTTCTAAAAATTTAGTTGTTCCACCAACGACAATACCAAGATTTTCTGCTTTACACTGCATGGTATCGTTAAACATTGCCAGGAGCCGATTATAATTCTTTTCCCGCGTGACTGTAGTAGATATTTGATATAAATGTACAGCTTCATCAAGTATAATTAATAGTCCTTTATAGCCAATTTCAGCGACAAATTTCGCAAACAGTTTTATATAGTCATACCAACTATCATCATCAATAATAACGCGCACTCCTAAAGCTGCTTTCGCCTCAACTTTAGTAGTAAATTCTCCCCGCAACCAACGCATTGCCGCATTTTTTAAATTATCATCATCCAATCGGTAGCCACGCCAATAAGCGATAATCACGCTACCAAAATCGAAACCATGAACTAAGCCTTCAATATACTGAACTACTTCCCTAATTTTCGATTCAACTTGGTCATCAAAACCATCGTCATTCGGACGCATTTCAGTTTCTTTAACCACTTCTTGTTGAATTTTATTAATCCATCCTTCTAAAATTGAGACTAAAGCACCACCATCAGGACGAGTTTTTGTAGCTAGGTGGCTCATTAATTCTCGATAGGTAGCAACACCTTCATTGCTGCTTCCAGCTAATCGGCGTTCAGGGGATAAATCAGCATCAGCTACTACAAAACCTTGCTCCATCGCCCGGTTGCGAATTAGTTGCAACAAAAAACTTTTCCCAGAACCGTAGTTACCAATTATGAAGCGAAATGCTGCTACACCTTCTGCAATATCATCGAGATTTTGTAATAGGCTTTTGAGTTCTTTTTCTCGCCCTACTGCTATATATTCAACTCCCACTCTTGGTACTACCCCCGCACCAAGAGAATTAATTAAAGCAGTGGAGATTTTTTTCGAGATTTTGAGCTTTGCCATGTATTACACTTTACTTTATTCTAAACGCAGAAGCACGCAGTAAATTAGCTAAGGTACATACTCACCTTACTACTAATCTGACGACGGCAATAATAATTTAATTTGACGAAGCATGTCTAGCTATTCGAGCTTCATACATTGCAATCATTTTTTTGACATGCGTCATATATTCAGGGTAAACTTTTGGAATTTCTGAATTTGAATCAATTATTAATTCACCAATAGTATCATTTGCTCGTTCATTTATAGAATCGATTAATAAATTTGGCATAGTAATGTTTGCTTCAGCAATTTTTTTAATAGCAGTATTAGGATTATCTTGTTCAACTATAGCTTTTAATACTTGTAGTTCATATACTGGAAGATTCTCTAAAAAATTAGTCCATTCTTCAGGTAAATTTTCTGATGTATCAGCTTCCGAAGTGTTTCTGATTGCTGTAGTTTCCATTATTTCAGAAAAAGGAAACAATTCATTATCATCTTCTATGGAATTATCAGATAATTGTTCTGGATTGAATGTTTCTATTTGTTGGAGTAATTCCCATACTTGATTTTGTAATGAATCTCGCTCTTCTTGCAATAATGAAACTTGCTCTTGCAACTGCTGTAATTCGGCTTTGTGTTCTGCAAGTTGGGTTTGTGAAGAATTCAGGGTAGCTTGGATATTTTCTCTTTCGGCTTTTGTCGCTACCAGCAATTGATTTTTTTGGGTTGTCTCAACTTCTAGTTCTTGAATTGCAATTCGCAGTTCGTATAATTTTTCTTCTAATTGAGGTTTTAGTCTGCCTAAAAGAGTTAAATTGCTTTCAATTTCTTGTTTTTCTTGCTGGAGTTCAGAAATTTGACTTTGCAAATGGGTAATTTCACTACGAGATACATTACAATTCGACTCTAGGCGACGCTTCTCTGCTGTGAGAACAGAAAAAGCATTGTTCAATTCTGTTAGATTTTTCTGCAAGTTATTAATTTCAGTTTGCAGGCTATTAATTTCAGTTTCTAACTGCTTTTTCTGTGCGGCAAATGTTCTTAATTCTCGATGTAAACTATCTCTTTGGTTACGGCTTTCTATTACTTGATTTTGTAGTTGTTGTGACTCTGCATATAATAAATTATGATGTTCTTCGATTTGATTGATTTCTCTGACAACGCGAGCCTTCAATCCCTCCATCTCTTTAATTCGTTTGTGGATAGAACCTAGAATAAACATTTCATAATTTCTGCGTCGCTTATCTACGAATAATGCTGCTGCATAGATAGTAACGGCAGTAATTAAACCTGTGAGAAAGGCTTTATTAAAATCCCAGTTGGGGACGAGGCTAAGACCAAAACTCACACTAAAGGCAACTATCCCTAGTATAAATCGATTGCTGATCATTACTGATTGCATATTGCTGGCTTTTAGCGTAGTTAAATTATCAGAAAAAGTAGCTCTCATACTAATTTGTAATTCGTAATTCGTAATTCGTAATTAAAATACACATAGAAAAAGCCTTGATGCTAGGTGTTAGATATATTATTAGTTTGTACCAAAAAGTCTTAAATCTGCTTTTAGAAAATCAATAAATTGCCGTGCTGTGCGTCCAGAACGACCGTTGTGCCGAGTTGCCCATTGTAATGCTTGAAATTCCAAATCTTCTTGGGTAATATTAATTTCAGCTTCTGCTGCTAGATGGTGTACAATCTTTAAATAAGTTTTCTGATCAGCTGGTTCAAAGGTCAAAGTTAAACCGAAGCGATCGCTAAACGAAAGTTTCTCCTGCATCGTATCCCAAGCATGGATTTCCTCGTTATCCTTGGGGGTAGGTCTATCTACAAAAAACTCTCGAATCAGGTGGCGGCGATTGGAAGTAGCATACACAACTACATTTTGCGATCGCGCGGTTAAATTACCTTCTAAAACTACCTTAAGCGCTTTAAAGGCATCATCATCTTCTTCAAAGGAAAGATCATCGACAAAGATGATAAATTTTTGTGACACCCCTCGTAAATGTTCCACGATTTTTGGTAAGTCTTTTAAATCAGATTTTGCCACTTCCAACAAGCGGAGGCTGCGATTACTATATTCATTCAACAAAGATTTTACTAAAGAAGATTTGCCAGAACCCCGACTACCGTAAAGTAATACATGCAGTGCCATTTCTCCTGATAATAAAAACTCTGTATTTTTCAGCAAAGCATCTTTTTGAGACTCATAACCTACAAGCGCACTTAGCTTAATTGGATCAGAATAGCGAATACCGATAAACTGCCCAGCTTGCCAGCGTAAAGCGCGATATTCTGCAAATAAACCAGAGCCACATTGCCGATAATAAGCCGCTAACTCTTCTACAGCATCACTCCAATTATCTAACTCTTGTAGATATGTAGCGAACTTTGTCTCTCCTCCTACCAATTGCTCTTTATACCACACTACTGGCGAAATTGGCATGTGAGCTACGCCTTGTATCCACTCACTTAAAGAAGCGCCGCTACATTCATAGAGACTTTGCAATATTTGTAAATCATGCCGAACTGCTGCTACTAAAGCTGGGGGAAAATCCTCAAATTCTCGCACTTGAGCAAGCTTTGTAAAAGGATTCTCAGAGAATAGAAGTTGAGTAATTAAATAGTCTTCCCAATTTTGATTTTTAGCAGCCAACGCGTGGAAGTAACTACCGTAGGCTTGGAGACAACCCCGAGCATCGGCATCAGTGTAACGTATAGCTTGCAACAGTTCCAGAAATGCCATCCCCACTTCGCCTTGCAGAACAGACTGGTACAGTAAAAGTGATGCTGCTTGGCGCTGGAGATATTGAACTTTTGTATATAAGGAAGTACTTGCTATTGGCATCGCTTGATTATCCATCAATTAACTGTGTGGTATAGCTAAATAGCTATGGTAAATTGTCTGCTGACACTGGCAGTAAAGTCAAAGTCTACATAGGTTTTAACAATGAATTTAAGTATAATTGCTGCTTTTGCCTACGGCATATTAGCGATTGTTGGTGGCATTATTGGCTACATTCAGGCTAGAAGTAAGGTTTCACTCTTAAGTGGTAGCATTAGCGGTTTATTATTAGTACTTGCGGCTTACTTTCAACTCCAAGGACAAAGCTGGGGGTTGATTTTAGCAGTGATAGTTACTGCTGTTTTAGTAGTCGTCTTTGCAGTTCGACTGGCTAAAACACGCAAGTTTATGCCGGCGGGATTAATGACGATTTTGGGGATGTTGGCTTTGGGGGTGATGGTGAGTCAAATGGTGGGGAATTGAGGGGTGAAATTTAAACGCAGAAGGGAGGCAAGTCCGCTCTTAGGGGTTTCCCCCATGAGGAACTGCCGTTAGCGCAGCGTTAGCGAGCCTGCAAGCGTTACCCGAAGGAGAGTTCCCACGCCACTTTATGCCGGCGAACCCGTCCACCGCAGTGGCTCCCCGTTGTAGCGACTGCCGTCGCGCAAAGGGGCGCAAAGTAGGCAATGGTGTTTAGCGCAAAATTTGGTCAATCATCCGGTTCGCCTGGGAAGCATAACTGCCGCCAAATAAATTGAAGTGATTCAAAATGTGATACAGGTTATAGAGCGTTTTTCTTTGCTCATAGCCTGGATCTAGGGGAAAGGCTTTGTTATAACCTTGGTAAAATGCTGCGGGGAACCCACCAAATAATTCTGTCATGGCAATATCAACTTCGCGATCGCCAAAATAAGTTGCTGGATCAAAAATCACGGGTTCTCCTGAGTTAGTACACCCGGCATTTCCGCCCCATAAATCGCCATGTACTAAAGAAGGTTGCACCTGATGCGCCAATAGTTCAGGGATTGCTGCTAGTAATTTTTCTTCCTGGGCGAAATTTCCTCCCTTTCGCCTTGCCAACTGAAATTGATAACCCAGGCGATGTTTAATATAAAATTCTGTCCAGTCTGCTGTCCAAGTATTGATTTGGGGTGTGGAACCAATGGTATTGTTAATTTTCCAACCAAAACCTTGGCTAGTGCTAGCTTTATGCATCACCGCCAACTTGCGCCCCATCTCTTCCCATCCCGGAGCGTCTCGTAGAGAGGAATTGCTGTTACCGCTACCAAGTTCTAACCATTCCAGCACGATGTAGCTACAATTTCCAGCTACACCCGAGCTTAGAGGTTTTGGGACGCGAATACTAGCTGTTGCTAGCATTTCCTTTAAACCCATTGCCTCAGCCTCAAACATCGCAGCTTGGGATGCTTGGTTAATCTTAAGGAAGTAGGTTATCTCACCATTAGAGATAGCATAACCTTGATTGATGCATCCGCCACCAACCGATCGCCGTTGCTGACTCTGAAATTTTTCGCCAGTTACCTGACTGATATGAGCATCGATTTGAGTCCACATGATTAAATTGGGGAGTGGGGAGTGGGGAGTGGGGAGTGGGGATGAGGGAGCAGGGGAGGCAGGGGGAGCAGGGAAGAAGAATTAACGCGATGTGCAACTTATTTTTAGAACCCCGCTTCCATTCTTCTCTCCTTAAAGGATACTGTTGGCGAATTCATACAGGGCAAAACCAGTCATCACAAAATAGAAAATAAGGAATACTATGAGGCAGTGGGAGCAATTGAAGCAAAGTGAGAAACGCGAGTCTGACTGCGTGGGACATCTTGGCACCAATCCCACATACGACTTAAGTTGATAGCAGCAGCAGTAATGACATGCTGCAACAGAGTTTTGGCAAGACCAATGTAGCGACAACGGCGTAATTGGTAGCGACCAGTAGCTTGGGAAATCAAGCCTTCAACTCCAGCACGTTTGTGATAAATTTGTTTAAACGATTCAGTTTCTTGGCGAATGCGAGCATCATGTAATGCTTGATGTAGTTCCTGTGGTTTGAGCGTAAAAAGACGCGGTAGTTTTTTTGAGCGAGTGCATTTTGAGCGACTTGAACAAAGATCACAATCGTATTTATCAAATTGTATTTTAACTACTGGATTGTTATGGCTATCGACAGTTGTACGCCAGGACTTACTTTGTTTACCC
>NZ_DASQZC010000121.1:0-13632 GCF_035638895.1 Nostoc sp.
TAAGCCTGCTTCCCGATCCAGAGACTCATAATAGTCACTGCGATCGCGCCTGTAAGCAGCGTCAAAATATTTAAAATCTTCTGGATTTTCATGGTAATTAGTCATTGGTCATTGGGCATTAGGCATTAGTCAAATGACAAAGGACAAAGGACAATTGACAAATGACTTATTTGAGTGTTGTGTTGAGGTCTTGGTGCGATCGCAGCAAATTATCTGCTGTATTGTGTACGCCAAACTCGGCAGCCATTTGCGCCCCTAGTGTCCCGTGGACGTACAGAATAAACATGATTGCTACGCCTGCCAACAGATAGATCCATTGCACTTCTCTATCTGTCTGTTTATATTCTTGTTTGGCCCAAACGAAGCGTTGCCATGCTCTCCAGATGGTCAGGATAACAATCAGCGCTAATAAGAACACACCACCTACACCATGCCAAAGCATAGTTTCCATTGCCTGCAATCCCCAGGCACTTTTCATCTCAGCTGCTGGTGTTGCCAACAGCATTTCATAAAAGCCTGCTCCAACTGTGAAAAATGTGATGATGCTGGCAGCTAGCATGTTGTACCAGCCAACATCAAATAAGTTGTCACGTTCCACAGTAATTGCTAAAGATTTGAAGACCCATTTTTCAAAGGGGAACAAAACACCAACAATATCAAAGGTCATCCCAATGATGAACAAACCTATTGTCAGATGGACTAAGTTGGGATGAATGGGAATTGTGTAAGGTAATCCGTTTGCGCCTAAAGAGCCGCTCAATTGGTCAATTAATTCTGAGTTCATCGCAACAAACCATCCTTTACTGCTTCCACAACTGGCACTGTATGCAATCCATACACCCAAACAAGTTCATCTCCGAGATATACTTGCAAGCCAACTATTAAGGTTAAAACTAGCCCGGCTCCCAAATAATAAATTGGTAGTTTTTGCGGGTTGCGGGCACGAATTACATAGCGCCAAGCTGTAATCGCCGTAATGATTCCCGAAAGTGACCAACCAATCAGCGTATGCAAGTTCAGCACCGATTTAGCAAGGCTGTAAGGCTGTGCTAAACCCGCTTCAAACTGACCAAAAATGATCGCAACAAAGATGGCTACGGTGGCAACTAACATGTTCCACCAACTCACCTCAAAAAGACCGGATTTACCAGTAAAATAGCCGATTACATCGCATAAGAAGGAAAACAACACCATCGCAATTACGAAGTGGACAACGATGGGATGAATCGTATCTGGATAGGGTAAATTATGGTCATTCAATGATGTAAAATACTCAAGCATTGTCTTCTCCTAGACATATTTACCGCACTGTGTTCAATCAATTTTGGATTGCCGATAGCGTACCGTAAAGCCTTCTCTACGAGAGGCTGCGCCAACGGCATGGCTTCTCTACGAGACCCTACGCGAACGCTTAGAGCGAGTTATCGAGCGTCTTTTGGATTTTAGATTTATTCCGTCCCTGACCAGATATAAACCAGAAGACCTTAATTCAAAATCGCTAGTTAAACTTCAATGATTGATGGATACCCGCTAACATCACTACAAGTATCTATCTATAATTGACTGGAATCTGTTCAATATGTGCACGGCGCAATACACTTAATTATGTCTTAGCTTTTTGTAGACAAATTTAGTAAACTTGCTTTTAGGGAATGATTTTTGTTGCGATTAATTTCCTCATGCCAATAGTCTGCAACAGCAATTTTTGATGTAGCTAAACCAAATCACTGTCGTTTGTTGATTTGCTTAACCTATCCTTTAGCTTAAGTAAATTTTTATGAATTGTCAAAACAATAATAATTAAACTTTTAAAAGTTAGTTATTTAGCAAAAATATATTTCTATAATGTATCGGTTCTGGCATTAACTAAAATTCAAAAAAACATACAAATCATATTATTTATGTAAAGTATTTCACAAAGATAAAATTTTTAATTGTAATGGAAATGACAAAAATATATAATTTTGGTTAGTGGATATAAAAGCAAGTCAAGGTAAGTTAGTAGCTGTGGTGGAACTGAAGAATGCTGAAAGGGTTTGATGAGCCATTAAGTCACACTAATCGGTGTGAGGACAAAACAAGTGGCGTTTGAAATTGTGGTAATTGGTACTTCTTTGGGTGGATTATCAGCCTTAAAAATTATCCTGGGTAATTTACCAGCAGACTTTCTAGTGCCGATCGCGATCGTGCAACACCGTCACAAGGAGTCTAACAGCACACTCCAGGAGTTATTACAAGGATATACTTCGTTGCCGATTCGAGAAGTGGAAGACAAAGACGAAATACTACCGGGACATATTTACATAGCTCCAGCAGATTATCACTTATTGGTTGAACCAGGTCACTTTGCCCTTTCGACTGATGAGCCTGTTTCTTATGCCAGACCATCTATCGATGTGCTATTTGAGTCAGCAGCCGATGTCTACAATGAGCAAGTTATTGGTGTAATATTGACAGGAGCAAACCAAGATGGTATGCAAGGTCTTAAGAAAATAAAAGCGCGGGGAGGGCTTACTATCGTACAAGAACCTGCCACAGCTGAGAGTGATGTTATGCCAGAAGCAGCAATTTCTGCTGTTGCAGTAGACTGGATTTTAACACTTTCAAACATTGCTTCCCAAATGGTTAAGCTTTGTCATTAATTACGGAAAAAAAACCATGCAGATGGAACCCAAAGTAAACATCCTCCTAGTGGATGATAAACTAGAAAATTTGCTAGCACTAGAAGCAATCCTGGAAAAACTGGGAGAGAATTTGGTGAGAGCTACTTCTGGGGAAGAAGCTTTGAGGTGTCTGCTACATCAAGACTTTGCAGTGATTTTGCTAGATGTGCAAATGCCAGGGATGGATGGCTTTGAAACTGCAACCTTGATTCGCAATCGGGGGCGATCGCGTCACACTCCAATTATCTTTCTCACCGCCTTTAGCACCAGCGACCAAATGTTGTTTAAAGGCTATGCCTTGGGTGCAGTTGATTATTTGCTCAAACCATTAGACCCCAATATTTTGACTTCTAAAGTCACAGTATTTGTAGAACTATTTAAGAAAACAGAAGCTGTCAAGCAACAAGCAGCGCAACTGGTAGCTGTCAATGCCGAACTCAGCCAAAGTGAAGAACGATTGCGATCGCTGAGTACTTGTTCACCCGTTGGCATTTTTGAAATTGATACTGAAGGCGGCTGTAGGTATACTAATCCCCGCTATCAAATAATTTGTGGCTTGAGAGCGGCAGAAAGTTTAGAAAAAAGATGGCTAGAATCTGTTCACCCAGAAGATAGAGAACGAGCAGTTGCCACTTGGTCTAACTATATTTGTGAAGGTCGTGACTACTCTGAAGAGTTCCGCTTTCAAACTGCTCATGGTATCGTCCGTTGGGTTCAAGTTCGTTCATCGCCCATGCTTTCCGGTCAAGGAGAATTGCTGGGATATGTAGGCACTCTCGAAGATATTACTGAACGCAAACAAGCAGAAGAAGTCCGCGCTCAAGTGATTCGAGAACAGACGGCAAGACATGAAGCCGAAGCAGCAAATCGGATGAAAGATGAGTTTCTCGCCGTTCTTTCCCACGAACTCCGCACACCCTTAACCTCAATGCTGGGCTGGTCAAAGATCCTCCGTTCAAAGAAACTTGACGAAAAAGCCACTTCCCGCGCCCTCGAAGCGATTGAACGCAACGCAATATCCCAGATGCAACTAATTGAGGATATCTTAGATGTATCCCGGATTATCCGTGGTCAGTTGCGGTTAAATGTATCTGCGGTGAATCTGCTTACGGTAACGGAGGCAGCTTTAGAGGCAGTGCGTCCCCTAGCAGAACCGAAAGATATTAAATTAAATACTGTTTTGGATACTTCAGTCGGTTCAGTTTATGGCGATCCAGCCCGGTTACAGCAAGTCGTCTGGAACCTACTAACTAATGCCATTAAGTTTACCCCTAAGGGTGGCAGGGTAGATGTGAATTTGTCAGTAATCTGTGGTGAAGAACAAGAAACAACTCACAAATACGCCCAAATTCAAGTTATCGATACAGGCATTGGTATAACATCGGAGTTTTTACCCAAAGTATTTGAGCGTTTCCGGCAAGCAGACAGCACCACAACGCGATCGCACAATGGACTAGGATTAGGGCTAGCGATCGTCCGTCATCTAGTGGAACTGCACAAGGGTGCAATCTTTGCCGAAAGTGCAGGCACAGGAGAAGGAGCAACCTTTACTGTGAGACTACCACTGCTACAAGACAATAGGGCTAGCAGAGCAAGTAGAGAAGCCACAGGAGAAATTTCTTCCCCTGTGGCATCGACGCCTCTTACTGGATTAAGAGTTTTAGTTGTAGATGATGAAGCGGATACCCGTAATTTTCTCAGTTTTATGTTTGAGGAATATGGGGCGTTTGCCACGGCGGTAGCATCAGTTGATGAAGCGTTGGCAGTACTTGAACAAGCAAAACCAGATATCCTAATTAGCGACATCGGCATGTCAGAGCAAGATGGTTATACGCTGATTCGCAAACTGCGCTCTTTGGAACCAGAAAAAGGTGGACGTATCCCAGCGATCGCTTTAACAGCATATACGCGAGAGGAAGACCGCCTAGAAGCGCTTTCAGCAGGGTTTCAGCAGCATTTATCTAAGCCAATAGACCCCACTAAATTGATTGCTATGGTTGCCGATGTATTAAAACTGCCTGTAGAAGTTCCAGTGGGTTGATTTTGAATTAGGGAGTGGGGAGTGGGGGAGATGAGGGAGCAGGGGGAGCAGGGGAGGCAGGGGAAGAATAACTATTAATTATTGACCAGTGCCCCATGCCCCATTCCCCACTCCCTAGTTTCAAATCAAGACGAAGTTAAGGCATGTTTTTTCAATTCGTCTAAGGAAACCATTTCCAAAGCTCTAGCATGGGTTGCAGACAGGATGACGGGTGGAGCAACGCCAGCATCGAGAGCTTCTTGCCAGCGAGAAGCACATAAACACCAGCGATCGCCAGGCTTCAGTCCAGGAAAATTAGAACCAGGAACAGGTGTGCTTAGATCGTTCCCGTGGGATTTGGTGAACTCCAGGAATTCTGATGTCACTTCGGCACATACAACGTGCGAACCGAAATCCTGACCACCTGTGCGACAAAAACCGTCGCGGTAAAACCCAGTCATCGGAGAAGTGCAGCAGGCTTCTAGGTTTCCACCGATTACGTTTTTAGCTTCTGTCATTGTTAATTAGTTGTACTTGATTTTTTGGCTTCCATATAAGCCTATATTGACATTCCCTACTTGAATAAAAATCGCTATCCCTTATTAATTGGGAAAAGCAGTGAATTTTAGAATCACTACTTATATCAAATTGTCAACCTTAGAGTTATTCAGAATGGTGCAATATCTCAGTAGAACTTCCAATAAAAACCCCTGGTAGTTAGTCAGGGGTAATGCAAGTCAGTACTTTTTCGCATGGAATGTATCCTACTTAAATACCATAGCAATCGTCTAATTTATAGATATGCCATTTTGCCAAACAAAAAAAGCACCTAGTGGTAAGCCGAGGGTTAATTTTTTTGGAATAGCGGTAATCTACAAAGTTATTGTTCCCACATCAGTAAGCAATAGAACCAAAATTTCTACATATCTTCCTCGCAGCATGGTCTGTAATCGGAATCTGGTTCACCGCCTTGGGTGTAAGCACAATGGCGTTCAACTTGAACGGTTTCAACTTCAACCAATCAATCATTGATTCAAGCGCTCGCGTTATCAGCACTTGGGCCGATGTAATCAACCGGGCTAACTTGGGTATGGAAGTAATGCACGAGCGTAATGCTCACAACTTCCCCTTAGATTTGGCTGCTGGTGATGTTGCTCCTGTCGCAATGAGCGCTCCTGCTATCAACGGTTAATTCTGAAGTTTAGCTAAATCTTAAAGCGCTCTCCCAAATGGGAGGGCGCTTTTTAGTGTTAACGATAATAGCACTTAACTCTGGCAGCGCATTCTCAGTTGAGTATGCGGTAGTTTAAAAACAACTGACTTCCAACCTGACGAGTTTCGACGAGCTGGAGATGAGGAGCAGCTTGGGGAAGAAAACCCTCTCCCTCCACTGGGCTAAGGGCGTGCTTTCCTCCATAAATGATGGGCCAAATTGTCAACCACCAATCGTCAATTCGCCCTGCCTTTAGTAAAGCAGCTGTTAAAGCGCCGCCTCCCAAAACAATGACTTTGTGAATACCTCGCTCTGCCATTAAGCTGTAGGCTCGATTCCAGTCTAGGTCTGTATCTCCCAAATCGATTAATTCAGCTAGCTTTTGCAAGCTTGTTGCATCAGAATTACGCTTTAAACCAGTCCCTGTTGTAAATATCCATCGCTCAATGTCCTGGCTTAAAAAAGGCAAGTCCAGCGATAGGTCTAGGGAACCTGAGACAACGCAGGTAATAGGTTGGGGAGACTGACCTCGAACCTTACGTGCTGCCAAAAGTTCGGGATTACGAATTGTATAGGTTACTCCCTCAGCCCGAATCGTCCCTGCTCCTACCAAGACTAAATCGGCAAGGGAAGCTTGATACTCTAGGTGTGCTTGATCAACTGGATCGGCATCACGAGGCGCTTTAGGATCTACGGCACTAATTTTTCCGTCGGCCGTCATCGCAAGAACCACAGTTGTTTGGATAGCTGGCATAATTACATTCTGACGGTTCTTTATAATTTTACCTTTTTGAATTCTTTGCCATGAATAGTTGTTATATTGTGCTTTAATTTACTTTCTAAGCTATGGTTCAAGGTGGTAAAACAATTGTTGTTGGATGATTGTCTCTACACAAGAGTCTATTTTTTTACACCTAAGCAACTATCATGCTCAGACACATATCTGCAATCGTATTTGTCTTAATTTTTATTTTGGGGTTTCCATCTCCACTTGAAGCTGCAACTCTCCGTCCAACTTGGGTGGAGAATGAAATTTACCAATACAATCATCCCTTTGCTTCTCAATTGCCTCAAGAATTGGCAACAAAAATGCAAAAGATGAAGGCTAGCCCTTTTGCCTTTTATCGGGGAACAGATCACATTTTTTATCGTGATATGCAAACTTTGCCAAGTTCAAGATTTGTGAATTCTTCAACCTCAGCCATCTGGTTAGAGGGAGATATGCATCTGCAAAATCTTGGAGGGATGAGAGATAGCAACGACAACAACGTTTTTGACACCACCGATTTTGACGAAGCCTATCTTGGCCCCTACGTTTGGGACTTGCGACGGATGGCAGTCTCTATCTTGTTGGCAGCCAAAGAGAACGGTCTGAGCTACAGTGATGCTCAGGATATTGTTCGTAATTTTTTGGATACTTATCTGAACAAGATGAGCGACTTTAAGGGAACCAACGACGAACTTTCATACCGTTTGGAATCTGGCAATACGAATGGTGTGGTCAAAGATTTGATTCAAAAGGCATCAAATAACAGCCGTTCTAGCTTGCTAAGTAAGTACACGCAGTTAAATAACAAAAACAATCGGGTATTCCAAACTACCTCAGAACTTCAGCCCGTATCCAGCAGCACCTATTCCGACATTGTTGGGGCTATGAGCAGTTACATTGCCTCAATTCCTAGCAGTAAACGCTACAACAATAGTTATTATGCTCTCAAAGACATTCGGCTAAAATTAGGTTCAGGCACTGGTAGTCTTGGTAAGTACCGATATTACTTGCTGATTGAGGGGCCAAGTTCAGGAACCGACGACGATCGCATTTTGGAGATGAAGCAGGAAGGCAGTAGCGCAGTTGCATTAGCACTTCCAGGTCTGCTGCCAACTTCAGTTTACGGGAATCAAGAAGGGGCGAGAGTGGTAATCGCTACTAAAGCAATGCTCTCTAATATTGATGCTTTGGTTGGCTACACTACGGTCAATAGCATACCCTTTATGCTACATGAAAAATCACCCTACCAAGTGGACTTTGACTATACATTGCTAACCACTAAATCAAAATTCATGGATGCGATGGGGTATGCGGGGAAGGTCGTTGCCAAGAACCATGCAATCTCTGATAAAGACTATGATGCTGCGATTATTCCCGTAAGCGTTGACAAAGAAGTGACTGATATTGTTAGCGGTAACAAGGCTGTATTCAAAGACGAAATTGTTAACTTTGCGGTGGACTATGCAACCCAAGTTGAGTATGACTACACGAGTTTTGTAAAAGCTTATAACCAAGGGGTGATACTCTACTAGAACACTGATTCAATATTTAGAGATTCTCTGCTATTCCAACCTTGAGGAGTGAATTTATAATGTTTCATCTGCTAACAGCCTTCGCACAGCGACTCCTGCGGAGTATTGCTTTTGTAATATTGCTAACTTTGATTAATACTTTAATACTTCCTACCGCAGCTTGGGCTACCTCTTCTGCTTTGGGAGTTGATAATAGTCATCTTAGTTCTTGTCCGGCTTCAGACAACTGTGTTGTGAGTCAAAATGGTGATCCTAAACATGCCATTGACCCAATTGCCTATCATATAGATCGTGATGCAGCACGAAAAACCTTGCTAAAAACTCTCACCGTCGTTCCCCGCACAGAAGTTATAGAACAGACAGATAATTACATCCACGCTCTTTCTAAAAGCCGCATCTTCAAATTTATTGATGATGTAGAGTTTTATTTCCCTCCCAATGAGTCGGTAATTCATGTGCGCTCGGCAGCTCGTGTGGGAGAGTCGGATCTTGGTGTTAATCGCAGGCGTTTGGAGCAAATTCGTCTGGCTCTACGCGATCTAAATATTTGATTTTAGCTTGAGCGGTAATATGAATAGCAAGACAAAAATGGTTCGCCCTCAGAGAATTGTCCTGGTGGTACATTAAGTCTTTTGCAAGTATGAAAGCTCAGGTGGCATTTTCTCGAAATTTTTAATAGTAGATGCCCTGTTCGCCTACTTTCCTCTAAGAAAATTTGCCCCTGAGCGATCGCTAGGAAGCTTCTATTGTTGATTCAGCGTAAGTGCGATCGCTATTACTCATGCCTTAAAACTGGCAAACTTAGCTAATCTCCTTTCTCAATAATTCTGGAATCTGAGAAGGACGTTCAGCTACTGGAACTTCCGCCTCTTTTAAAGCAGCTAATTTACTTTGGGCTGTGCCAAAGTTACGATCGCGTCCGATAACTGTTGCTAAAGTCCCAGTTTGACGCCAAGTTTTTCCTGGTGGTGCAAGTCTACCTGCAATGTAGGCAATTACTGGTTTATCAATTGCCTCGGTAATGTATCGGGCTGCTGCTTCTTCACTACCACCGCCAGGTTGACCAACTAAAACGATCGCCTCTGTAGCTTCATCCTCATCGAGAATTTGCAGCCATTGGAGAAAGGAGGAACCGACGATCGCATCACTACCAATACTGACACTAATCGACTGCCCCAAACCTGCTTTTGTTAATTCGTAAGCAACTTCGTAAGTGAGCGTACTACTACGACTAACGATCCCTACTGCCCCAGGAGTATAAAACTCGCTAGGTTGAGTACCTAAAAGAATTTTCCCCGGCACAATGATTCCCGGACTATTTGGCCCGACTACCAAAGTTTCACAGGCTTCGGCTTTGCGGAGTAATTGCACCATATCCAAAGGCGGCACGCCAGCAGTGATAATAATAATCTGGCGAATATGAGATGCGATCGCTTCTAATGCCGCATCTAGAACGTCGTAAGGATCTACACAGATAATTGTTGTGTCAATTACCCCAAATTGTTCTATTACTTCCTCTACTAAGTCAAAAACTGGCAGTCCATGCAGTTCCTGTCCGCCACATCCAGGATTGACACCGGCTACTAAGTTCGTACCATAAGCTTTCATTTGAGCAACATGAGTGCCTGATATAAATTCACAAAAGCCTTGAATTAATACTTTACTGTCTGGTGTTAGGTTCATAAAAAATTACCGTAAGTTTGGCAACCCAGTAGTCTGTGGCACTGGGCATAAAAACGACATATTTATAGTGTCGTATTAATTCAATTTTTTTTGAATTTTGAATTTCAAGAATGTGACACTCATTACCTCTTATTAGCCATTGGTTTAGCCAGACGAACTGCTGCCGCTACTGCCTCATCTAAATTTTCTACTACAAGGAGCGCATTGCTGGGGGTTTTTAATGTTGCTAAATACTTTCTAGCAGCATCAAATTCCGAACCAGCAAGACGGACAACTAAGGGTGAAAAATTCTGCTCTCGCCGACTTTTATTACCATTAGAATGCACAACCTGTGGGTTTTCGCTGTTGTCTTGCTGTACAACTCTAGCTATAACTTCGACCACTTCCTCTGTTTGAGGAATGCTACCTAGAAAGTTAAT
This sequence comes from Nostoc sp., assembly GCF_035638895.1. GTDB lineage: Bacteria > Cyanobacteriota > Cyanobacteriia > Cyanobacteriales > Nostocaceae > Nostoc. The sequence continues at coordinate 10,300 of NZ_DASQZC010000121.1, forward strand.
TAATATTACTTGAATGCTGTCATCAGCCTCTAGGATTTTTAGACCTGTCTCTAGGCGATCGCGGAAAGTAGTTGGTGTAGTATCAGTGAGGAAAGCATGACGTAGATTCAAACAAAGACCTGGATTGCCACCAGCATTAGCGACTAAATCTAAAGTTGCCATCACTGAACCAGTACCATTACCTAAAATACCGATTTTCCCGTGCATTTTTACACCATCTAAGTCACCCGATATACCATCTATCTCAGTACTGGTATGACGACTGATGATTTTTGCCGCCATCTCGGTGAGGTCGGGATGACGCTTGATTGACCGTTCGTTGACCCTGACTTTACCATTAAGAGCCATAACTTGACCAGTAGCACTGACTGCCAAGGGATTGATTTCGACTAAATCCAGGTCTTTTTGCACAAATAACTGGTACATCTTCTGGACAACGCAGCTTACAGACTGCATCAGCGTCCCCTGCAAACCCATTTTCAAAGCCAGTCGTCGGGCATAAAATGGCGAGAATTCCTGTTCGACGACAACATGGTGCATTTTTTCCCCAGCAGATTCCCAATCAATGTCTGCTTCCTTGCAACCTAAAAGTACTGGTCGGCAAACAGCAGTATCTAAAACCACCGCGAGATAAAATTCCTGGTTGGCGTCGTATTGGGATTCTGCCAGCACAACTTCTGGCAACTCGCCCCATATTGGTAGATTAAAGATATTTTGAGCAGCTGCGATCGCATCAATTGTAGTCTCCGCAAATCTGACTCCACCTGCTTTTGCCCGTTCCGCTCCATGTACTTGAGATTTCAGTACAATTGGAAAGCGAATTTTTAAACGTTTCAAATCTGTGGGATGGTCAATTCGTTGGGAAGGCAATACAGGAATGCCTATCTTGCCAAACCACTCTTTAACTTGATACTCTAATAAATCCATTGATACACCTTGTATTTACACTTTCCCAGCCTTTGCTTAATGCTGTTTTAATATTTTGCAGCACTTTTATTTTAGAATTAAGCTTTTGGCAGCTATAAAAATTTATTTTTCACGAATCAATTTTATCGATTTCAGCCAATGAGGCAGATTAATTTTGATAGCCAACCTGTTGGTGCTAGAGTTACAACATGTAATTTATCTCTTCAGTAAGTTTCCTAGCATAGAAGATAACTACCATTTCTGTCAAAACCCTCTGACTTAGCATCGTTTCCTTAACCCTTGGATAAATTTGTCACAACTGCCCTGCAACTAGAATTTTGCAGAACATTAGCTCCTGTGTATTTTATTGTCCCGAAATAATGCAATTAAAATACTCAAAAATTCTATTATTCCCATTTGTTATTTGTAATTTACATCTGAAGACAGATAAGTTAATTTTGCATCTGGCACTGTGAAAATGTAGCGGCGCGAACAATAATTGCTTTTTTTATTTTTGGTGAAAAGTCCAAATGTGTGTTAGAACGTTGGTCGTTCAGATTTTCAGGCTGTGGTTGGTTAAACTGTGCATTTGCATTCAACAAACCTCAAAAGTTCATTTCCTTCTCTTAAAGATAATCGAAACAATATAGAAATTAAGCGGGAAAGCTCTATGAAAGTAGCAGTCCAGCAGGAAGATTTACAGCTTTTAGCCAAAACTTTGCAGGAACAATTGCTTGCTGAAGTCTCAACGGCTGAAGTCTTCGAGGTTAAGTGTGTCGTCAATAAAGACGAGCTAATGATTTTAACCCAACACGAATCAGATGTAATATTTGATACTCAGATAATCTTTGCAGTAATTGAGGAAGTACTTCAGTCTCTAGCACCCCACAGAGAGCGGCGAGTGCAATGTTTCCTTAGAGTTTTTGGTGAACAACTCCCTTATGCGAAATGTTTCTTGGTTCTGAAAGAGACGGGGGGATGGGGAGATGGAGGAGTAGGGGGAGCAGGGGAGGCAGGGGAAGCAGAGGGGCAATACTTTTCTACCCTTTCTTCATCAGCTATTACTTATTCTCCATCAATCCATAAGATTGATGAGGAGGAACTGTTTGATCCGTTTGCAGATGCGCCGAATTTGCCGACTTTCAAGCCAGCATCTCAAATCAAATCCATCTTACTAGGTGCAGCTTTGGTGGGAGTTATAGTTTTAGGCGGCGGTGCTTACTTATTGACTCGCCCTTGTGTGATATCTGAGTGTAAAGAAATACAAAATGCCGAGCAATTAAAAACAAAATCCCCGCAACTGTTGCGCCGTGCCAAGTCTGAAAAAGAATTAGTAGCTGTACAACAACAACTTACGGCAGCCAGTGCAGCTCTAAACACAGTTCCTAGTTGGTCGCCTCGTTACCAGGTATCAGAAGAACTAAAAGCAAGTTTGTCTGGACGGTCAGAAAAAATCAGCCAGGTGGTCAAGGCTTTGCAAGCGGGATCTTTGGCGACACAAAAAGTTCAAACTCCTGCATCTAGCCTAGAGGAATTACAAGCTAGGCAACACCTATGGCGACAGGCTATAGCGCCACTAGAAACTATAAGTTCCAGTAGTGAACTCTATGGACTGGTGCAAGGAAAATTACTTAATTATCGTGTCCGTTTGCACGCCGTAAATCAGCAGATAGTTACGGAGGAAAAATGGCTAAAAAAACTAACGGCAGCAAAAGCTGTAGCTAGTGCAGCCGAGAATCGGGAAGCTACTGCTAAATCTTTGAATGACTGGCAAAAGGTGCAGTCTACTTGGCTAGTGGCTATTAATGCCTTGAATAGCATTCCCCTAACTAGCCCTGGATATCAAGAAGCCGAAAAGCTGTTGGTAGATTATAAACCTAAATTAGTAGCGGCACGCGATCGCGCTACTAAAGAACGATTAGCTGTTAAAGCCTACCAGCAAGCCGTTAGTACTGCCAAGCAAGCCAAAGTATATGAGCAACAAAACCAATGGCTTGCAGCAGCGACATACTGGGATCAGGCTTTGCAAACTGCTAAAAAGATTTCCCAAGATAGTTTGTACTACACTCAGGCTCAGTCTCTCATCGAACCTTACTCAACAGCCCTCAAACAAGCACAAGAAAAAGTACAAGTTATTAGTAGTTTGCAACAAACCCGCACAGACTTGGATAAAACCTGTATTAATCAAATTCGGATTTGCACCTTTAGCATAGACAATGCAGGAATTATTGTCCGGCTAACCCCTGAGTATGACCAAATAAGGCAAAATAACTTGGCTAATCCTTATTCTAAGAACTCGGATACTCCTATTGACGTTACCAATCACTTGCAAATCTTACGGGAAGCCTTAGCTGTAATTAGTGACAATGCCAGCCTGTCTCTTTTCCTCTATGATTCCCAAAGTCAGGTAATTTATACGCGGACTTT
>NZ_DASQZC010000122.1:0-13120 GCF_035638895.1 Nostoc sp.
CAGTCTAACGCTAGGTAGATTTTTTTGTTAGATTATTTACGTAACCAAAATGTTTTTTAGCATTCATGCTCATAGACCCCCAACCAGACTTTCTCCGCCTAGTCGAAAACGACGAATATCTTCCCTCAGTCAGTATATGGACGAGGTTGGGAGGAATATTTTTAATTGGAAGTGTTGGCGCTGCCATCAGCCTTGCCAGTGTATTTCAATACAACATCATAGTAAAATCTGATGCTACCGTCCGCCCAACCGGAGAAATCCGGTTAGTGCAAGCAGCATCAGAAGGAACGGTGACAAGTATCAAAGTGAAAGAAAATCAGGTTGTGAAAAAGGGAGATACGATCGCCCTCATCGACAACTCGCAATTGCAAACTAAAAAAAGCCAACTACTCGGAACTATTGAACAGAATCAGTTACAACGAGCGCAAATTGATGCACAACTAAAATCGCTAAAAAATCAGATGGCTGCTGAGTCTAATGCAATGGGACAGGCAATCACATCTGCCAAAGCAGACTTGAGTCGCAACAAAAGAGATTATCAGGATAAGCAAATCACTAGTCTGGCACAAGTAAAAGAAATAGAAGCGGGTGTTGAATTAGCCAGAGAGGAACTGAGGCGATATCAGCAGCTGGGAAATACGGGGGCGATCACTGATCTTCAAATTAAAGAAAAAGAACAAGCTTTTAAAGCTGCTACTGCTAGACTCGATAACGCTAAAGCTGCACTCAATCCCAGCGATGCGAATGTAGCGATCGCACAAGAACGTATTTCTCAAGAGTTGACGAAGGGTGAGTCTACTATTGCTCAATTGAATAAAGAGAAAGAGGAACTCATCAGGCGTCAAGTTGAAATCCAAAATCAAATTAGCAGCGCTCAACAAGAACTTAAACAAGTTTTTATGGAACTGCAAAAAACTGTAATTCGTACCTCGGAGAGCGGTACAATTCTCCAACTAGTATTAAGAAATACTGGACAAGTTGTCCGTGTTGGGGATGCGATCGCTCAAATTGCTCCCAACAATGCCCCTTTTGTAATCAAAGCCCGTGTTCCCTCTTCAGATATTAGTAAAGTGCAGATGTGTAAAGTCGCACAAGTCGCAAAATGTTTAGAGGGGCAAGTACAAATGCGGGTTTCTGCTTATCCTTACCCAGATTATGGCATCCTCAAAGGTGCTGTCAGAGGCATTAGTGCCGATTCCATTACATCTCAGGGTAACGGTAACATTCCAACTGCGCCTTACTATGAGGTGACAATTGAGCCAGAGAAACTTTATTTAAAAAGGGCTGATAAATCCTATCCTATTAAAGCAGGGATGGAAGTTACAGCCGAAATCATTTCCAAAAAAGAAACCCTACTGACATTTATTCTGAGAAAAGCAAGACTGCTAACGGATGTGTAAATTCCTTCCTGTATTCCACGTCATTTAGAAGCACTATAATAATTCAAAATTCACACATTGTTCGCCCAGCGTCTTGTAAAGAAGAGAGTTACATAAGGGAATTTAAACCCCGACTGTAGCTTTCTTCCCGCAGGGTAACTGAGCAAAATCGGAGCTATCGAAACTCCGAGTTAATAATTGTTTAATATTATATTCTTCAGCGAAATTGGCAAGTATATCTACCAAGGCTGTAAAAAGTTCAAAAATTTTATCACCGAAGGCAGGAGACAGAGGGCAGTTTTTCTCCTGCCTTCCTCTATAAATGGGATTTATTTGAAAAGGTTGCTGATATAGTTCATAAATTAGTTTTCTATAAATAACTTTTAAAGAGCTGATGAAATTTAAAAATAAGTTAAAAGTTAAGTATTTTAAATCTTTTAAAGACCATATCCAATTATTATCTTCTTCACGGTTTTGATTGTTAAGAATATATTGAATTGGGTTAACTGTTACTTCTTTTAAGCAAAGAAATTTGTTTAAATTTTCGTATCCCATGACAAAAAGTGCAAAACAAAGAGCAAAAGATAATCTTTGTATAAAAGCAATACTTTTATTGACTAAAAACCCAAAAAAGGGTAATTGAGCAAATTTGGCTGATTCTTTTTCAATTAATCCAAACACTTTTTTCATGATCAAAAAATTCTGCCTGATAAGTAGACAGCGTAGTGTCTGTTGACTTATCAGTTCCCGCTTATGGTTTTATGCAGAGTTAGCCAATTCTTTACAAAACTTAACAAACTGCGTTACAGCCAGCGTTTTCCGCTTATGCGAGGAGGCGAGCGTCTCTCGCCTCCAAATTTTTTTATGGGGTTAAAAATTATTGACTTTTGACCTTTGACTTCCCCGTAGGGGCTGACCCATTCCAAATCTGATTGAATTGATCTGCCGACAAAGACTGTAAAATACTGAGATTAAGCGGCTCTTTACTGATAAATGTGGCGTAGGAAGGCTGCAAATAAGAACGGTATTCAGGACGGTTGAGGAGATGGGTTTCCAAAAAAGCTACGCTGAGGGCGTTGAGATAGGAATAAACAGGGGCACGATCGGGGCCTAGCAAGGCAGGTGGCACAGGTAAAACACCATTTCCAGAAGTAGGTTCTGCGATCGCTGAGAAGTGGGTGGCATTTTCGATCAAAGCCAGGTACTTATTGGAGTCAGAAAGCCAGGTAAAGGGGCGAATTTGCTCAAATACAGGTGGGGCAAAAATATCTTGACTACCTGCTACCAGCATTACTGGAATTTTAATTTGACTCACTCCGCCCTCACCCAAAACTAAGCTGTCAATTGGATTAATCGCCATGATGACCTTGATGCGATCGTCTTTGAGTTCGTAATTTCTTCGGGGTAATTTATTTGCTTCACACTGCAATAAGAGCGACAAATTAAAGGATGAATTATTGCGATTACAGTTTTGCCTCAGTTGCTCAAAGTTAATATTTGCTCCTGCTATAGCCAAAACAGTATAACCGCCAAAGGACTGACCAATCGCGCCAACTTGCTGAAAATTGAGTTTTCCTTGGAGGGTGGGATCAGATTTGTCCAGACGTTCGAGTTCATTGAGGAGATATTTGATATCCAAAGGTCGATTGATAAATTCTGATGGATCTGGTGGCCCGGCCAAACCTGCAAAATATAGTTGAAAGCGTTCAGCATTACTACCAGGGTGTTCCAGTACAGTAACGGCAAAACCATAGGATGCTAGATGTTCAGCCAGGTAGACAAAGGTAGAGCGGTCTGAGGCCAAGCCATGAGAAATTACAATCAGGGGAAAGGGAGGCGAAGGCAGTTCTTTAGTGCTTTGTGACCCAGCTTCTGGCAGATAGATATCCACGGGTAGACGGCGATTGCGAGAAAAGTCATTTAACTCCAGGCTTTTTTTCTGCCAGCGAAATTTTCCTGGCGATCGCAAATCTAGCTGTTGTGAGAAATCAATTTTTGAATTGGCTGCTTGAGCGATCGCTTCTTTTTGAAGAGACGCAACAACTTCATCCCTTTTTTTGAGCAATTGTGACAAGTCATCAACTATCTTTAACCCCCCTGTGAAATTCACCCGCACAGTATTGCTAGGAAATTTCCGCAGCAAATTCACAACCGTTAAACCTTCAGGGTCGGCAGCAGCCAAAATCAAAGAGGCACGTATGGCATAGAAGCCATTCTGTCGAGACTCAGTGAGGAGTAATTCTCCTAGCTGTTGCATCACTTGTTCGCCTATAGGTGAGTAGGTAACTTGAGATATAAGTGTAGGAGTGATATTGAACTTTTGCTGAAGTAGATCCCGCAGTTGAGCGAGTTGTTGAGGCGTAGCACGGCTAGCATAAAATGAAAAATCTTGATCAATTTTGCCAACTTTCGCAAAAGTTTCCAGCGAGTCTACAGACAACGAGAATTCGCCGAAGGGAGGGTAATAAAAGCTAATACGTTCAGCTCCCAATCCGGGAGTTGCAGTCAAAAACGTAGATAGCAAACCTAAACCCAGGTATCTCAGAAATTTTTTCATTAGAAAAACCCACTGTCTAACCCTGCCAGAGAAGTTTAAGCAGGGAGGAAAGCGGGGCGGGATCTATAACCGCTTCCCTGTTTACTTGGTTTAGGTATATCAAACAGGTTACAAGCACAAGAAGCAAGTACTTACAGCCATAGTTTTCCATATACGCTTTAAATCGCCCACTTTCAAAGCAAGGGATGTACCAAAAAACAATCATCAATGACCAATGACAAACACATGAGTAACAAATTTTTCAGCCAAACAGCATCAGTAAGGCGATAATAAATATAGAGATCAAAATATTTTATATGTCCTTTTCCTCGTGCCCCTCTTGTGTTGTCGTCCTCAATCAACAACAGGAGCAAAATATCTCTCACCAAAACCAGTGCCAGGATATGCAAGTTAACCTCAGCAAAAGAATGGTTAAAACTTGCACTGTAGTTGAAAATGGTCGGGTTGTCGTTAAACCCTTACAAGCTCCTGTCAATCAGACTGTGGAGTAACTTGCAGGCATTTTAACTGTCTTCATCTAAAGGTAAAACATCGTGGAAGCGGTTGTAATCAATGTACCGATGTCCATCAGGTGTGTGATGGAAGATATCGACAAATTGATTATTCCACAAAATCTCATTAGCACTATAAGTATGACGGGCATGAACAACCTGTGCAACCGTTTCATCAATGCCACTCAAAGAGACGATCAGTATAGTATTTGTTTGAGTTAACGATTCTGGTGTCATGCCATATAAAGGGCTAAACTCATCAATGACATGCATCACTGACCAGCTTAATGTAAAGCTAGGTGTTTGGTTCCTCAGCAGTTTCAGGTCGTAGAACCGACGCATAAACTGCCCTTCTGAGGTTATATCGTCGCGCATTAAGTAGACTCGCATCTGCGCCTCCAGAATCATATTGCGACGCTGATTAGCACTGCGAAATATGAGAGTCGGCATTGCATTATGAGGTGTAATTACAGCAACACGACTAAAAAGCACCCGGGCTGTAGGTCGGGAGAATCGAGCAAACGCTAGTCCGGTCATCACAGCAATTCCCACCAAACCGATCATTGCTTCAATGGTGACAATAATGTTGGCGTAAGTTGTTTTAGGATACATTGCCCCATAGCCGATGGATGCTAGGGTTTGTACGCTAAAGAAAAAGACATCTAAAAAAGAGCCGGGTCGGGCGTTGGCAATACAATCTCCTCCTATCAAGTAAGCTAGGGCAAATAGAGCATTAATAGTTATATAGAAAGTACAGATCAGGATCAGAAAGCCAGTCCAGGGAATCGTTAGCAGCAGATGGTAGGGATCGCGCCAGTAAGAATGCCATGCACCCATACCCATAATCTCAATTTTTCCATCTCGAACTTGAATCTGAATAGGTGGGATCAGACGCTGTTTTTTCTTCGGTGAAAGTCTCTTCAGTCGAAATTTCATTGCAAGTAGCCAAAAGAACGGCAACTGCTTAGTATTTTGACATTCCACTTACCCCCAAGGGAACGAAAATTTCAACTTTATTTTCTAAAATCAGCAAAAAAAAATTAGGGTGTGCAATGCTCACCCTAACAATCAGCGAGAAACTAACTCATTTTTCAGGGTTTGGTTGCTGACCTTTAGAACAGCGATCAAACCACTCCTGATATTTTTTCTGGTGTGACTCATCTTCCAGAGCAATGGTCACTCGCACCTGGTTACAGCCGTGATTTTGCTCTAGTGCGATCGCATTCAACAATAAACTAGCAGTCTTAGGCGAGCTAAATTCACCGCTTACCATTAAACCACTGCCAAAATGCTGAACCTCAAGTCTTTCTACTTCCGTTAAGTCAATGCCAGAAATTTCCTCTTGTCCTAAATCAATTTCTGCAAGCTGTTTGTGTTCTGGGCTAATTTGTTCTACAATCAACTTTTCGCGCCGGACAGGAACTTGTATCATCCGGGTTTCAATTTCTTTGCGAACAATCACCTCACCAACTTTACGCTTACTCCTTTCAACAACTAGTCGTTCTTCTAGTAAACGAATAATCTGTTCTTCCGTAGCCTCATCTAAATCTACTGACTCAACTGGGCTATTTGTAGTTTGATAATTCTCTAATTGCTCAGTTGAGTTTTCTGGTAGTGTGCCCTCGCCTGGTGTTTCTGTTTCTAAATATTCAGGCATATATTCAATTTCTGATTTATTTAAGTCTATGAAAACAGATTTAGTCGGCTTGTCTATTTTTTTTATTCTCTGGCTCTGCAACCAAAATAAAGAAGGATCTTTATCAGCTAACTCTTGATTCCACTGGTTACATATAACTAGGTTTAATCGACGATTAGCATCCACAATTAAATCATGAACTACTCCTACTAGCTGACCTTGCTGATCGAATACGGCGAAATTGATCACCTTGTTTCTTAAATCTGTTAATGAGGTGCTAGTCTGAGAATCAGAGTTTGCCTGTCCAATGTTTTTTGTCATCGGTTGGCTATTCATAGTACAAAATTTATGAACTGTTTTCTAGTTAACTAAATTAAATGTATCACTCATCTAAATACCATTCAGAAAATGCTTGCGATAGATGTATTTATCTAACCTAATATTCAGAGAAATATTCGCAATCCAAAATCTAAAGTTGTATTAGTTATTAGAAGCACAGGTAAAGCTAGTTTTACAGCCTCACCTGTACTGTGTCGAATTAATTATTAGTCATTAGTTAACAACTAATGACTTTATTATTTAGCGCTCTTCAATGGGAAGATTACCAGAATTAACATCTAACTCTTCACGACGCACGGTTTCTTGAGTTTCAACTGTTTCTTGATCAACCACTTTTCTAACTCTGACTTCTTCACGCAAAAACGCTTCTTTGCGAATTTCAGGAGTTTCTTCATAGATTTCTACGCGAGCAACTTCGCCTTCACGGAAGTCTGCTTCGCGCCCAGAAACGGCAGTACCTGCATCTGCTGGAGTTACACGTTCAATCACAACTCGTTCTTTTTCTATTGGCACTGCAACCCGTGCAGTATCAGTCTCAACATGCTTGCCAACCGTTACTTCTCCAGTTTTTTGGCGGCGCTTACTAGCAATCAGCCGTTCTTCATACAATCTCAGAGTTTGATGATCTTGCTCATTTAACCCAAATAAAGAAGGCTCTTGTTCGTAATTGTAGCTATCACGATTGTAAGTTGGCGTAGTCGCTGCTTGAGTCGTCGCTGGCTGATAAGTTGTATCTACAGGTGCTGATGCTTCTACGGCTGCTGATGCATCTAAAGGAAGGGTGGAACCTGTGGGTTGGCGATATACCCCACGCACCCTTTCTTCATAATCATAATCAAGCGCTTCGCGTTCACTGAACTCAGGTAAATCTTCTGCTTGCTCTCTAGTCAAGCCAATTGTATAGACGCGATCAGCATTATAGTCGACACGGGCACGACCAAGTGGTAGTAGGACTTTTTTACCAAAAATCCAGAAGCCTAAATCAACCACTAAATAGCGGAAATGACCTTCTTCATCCACTAAAACATCGCTGACAGTACCAATTTTTTCATCGGTTCCTTGGGTATAAACGCCAAGCCCCTTGATGTCGTGACCTTCAAATGTATCGCGATAGTTAGGCTCAAAATCTTGTAATTTGTAAAGTACCATTATATTTTCCTCAAAATTTTCTTTCCCATCTCCTATTAACTAAGTTAGCCATTTAATGATTTATTTGCCTCTTTCTGGCGAATGAATTATTTTAAAAGTTTAATAATCAAAAGTTATAGATATTTTATAGCAAAGCAATTTCACGTTTCTATATCCTTGCTTAAAATGTAATTTTTGTAGTTTTTTTTTTAAAGCGTTAAATTCCCGACTTCCTAGAGAAATCGGGAATCTTAGTTGTTTAATAAAACAACACATGCAGAGATAAAAATTAACTTTGCCTACATGATTATTTCAGATATATCTACCAAACAAACTTATTGATCAGCTACTTAAATAGCGTCATGTGTAGTTGTACCATGTTCCTGAACCTGTAAATTACCCTCAGTATCAACATCTAACTCTTCTCGACGGATAGTGCTTTCTGCTTCCACAGTGTCACGTTCTACTACTTTCTTAACTCTGATTTCTTCACGGACAAAGGCTTCTTTACGTATTTCAGGCGTTTCTTCGTACACTTCTATGCGTGCTACTTCCCCTTCTTGGAACTTAAGTTCAGTGGAATCTACGGTCTTTCCTGCTTCTGTTGGCACAACTCGCTCAATTATAACTCGTTCTTTTTGGATAGGTACTGTAACGCTTGCAGTGTCTGTTTCAATGTGCTTCCCAACTGTGACTTCTCCAGTTTTGATGCGTTTTTTGCTGGCAATTAATCGTTCTTCATATAATCTAAAAGTTTGATTATCTTGATCATTCAACCCGTATAAAGCTGGTTCTGTTTCGTAATTATATGTATTGCGATCGTAAGTTACACCGCTATTTGGAGAACGAAATACACTACGGACATTTTCTTCGTAATCATGATCAACAACCATGTCTTCTCTATACTCGACTAAACCTTCTACTTGCTGTCTGCTTAATCCATCAACATAGACGCGTCTTGCAGGATAGTCGATCCGGGATAGACCAATTGGTAGTAATATTTTCTTACCCAAAAAATTTGAGCTTGTATCAATAACTAAATACCGGAAATGGCCATGATCATCAACTAAAACATCCGCCACTGAGCCAACTTTGTCTCCTCCTCCAGTGTAAAGTTCCAAAGCTCTAACGTCATCTCCACCAAAAGTTTCTCGATAGTTGGGGTCAAAATGTTCAAGTTTGTGAAGAGGCATACGCTGTTTCCAGTTTTTTTATAAGGTTTCTTTAATACTGTAAAAAATATTTTACTCAGTTTCCTCCTGCTGGCGACTGAATTACAAGTGAGATATTTTATAGCTTATAGTTCCTACCTTATTACCTAATACTCAAATTTAACACTCAGGGTAATCAATAGGAGTACAACTAAAGTGATAAAAAGCTCTATATTATGCTGGTATAAAAAAGTCTTACTAAAGATGATTTAATACGATTAAGTTAACGTTTTAATCTTTTTAAGATCCCCTTAACCTCCTTTTTTAAAACTTATCATTACCAACATCAAATAAATCTTCCGCTTCGTAGCTAACCTGCCTGGGAATAAATTCCGACGCTAATAGCTCAAGTCCTCTCAAGAGGACTAAATATAGCATTTTAAGCGATGTCTATGGCTAAACTCTGGGTATTAGGCAAAATTTCAGTCTACTTAAGTAAACAGTAGTTCTAAGCCGCAGAACTGAAATTTTGGGCGGGATGTTGGCTAGTGCGACAGCTTGATTGTTATAAAAATGTGGGCAATGACAAGCCTTAACTCAAGGATATTTCATCATATCGTTGTTTATACGACCTGAAAACTAAAGCTAAGACTCGCCCAATTATTCACATCTAAGATATATGAGTCGGCTGCTGTGCTGTTCATCTCTGCTTTGAGGGCGCTGGCGTTATGCAAGTCTTGTAGCAAGGCTTGTGCAACGTCTAAAGGATTCAACAATGAACCAATCGGCTGTTGTTCGGCTGTGGAATACTTAACAGTACTCAAGGCAGCCAGAGTTTCGCTAAAGGGGGCAGTACTAAAAATCACTTGTTGTTCGCAAAAGCAAGCTGGCCCTGAAATCAGCCATTCGGAAGCACTATTAGTTTGGGGTAGGGTGAGGGTTTCACCTGGGGCGATGACGACTTGTTTGAGGAGGGGCTTGGTGTCCGCAGTATTTGGTTCTTGAGGGGTTTCCCAAGAATAGAAGGCAACTCCTGTATGATTATTGTTTAATCCCAGTAAGATTAAATATACTGAGCGATCGCTTTGGTTTTCCACTCGATATTGCATTCGACTACCGATAGGTACAATCGCAGTGGGGAGTAGGGAGTGGGGAGTGGAGAGTGATTTTTTTATCGAAGTTTCAGATTTGACAGTTCGTATTGTTTCACGTTGCATCACTACCCGTGGTGATATACCGCTAATTATTTCTAAGGTTGCCTTGAGAGGCAAGCGGGAAGAACCTTGATTTTCTGTAAGTCGCCATAGCTTGGCTGCAAACAGGGTTGATAAATTTGGCGCTAACCTTTGGACTGTTGATTTTACTGCTTCTCCTACTTCCCCGGTGGTATTGGGAATTAGTTCGCCACCAAGAGAAAATAGACCATAACGACTAGGAATTTCCTGTAGCTTGGCAAATATATAATCAGCTGGTTTTTCTCCTGCTATTACGGTGGATACATGGGAAAATCCAGCAAAGGCACTTGTTGCATCTACCCGCTCAATTCTTTCCAATCGAGTATCCAAAGCTATTGTTAAATTAATATTTCGGGGTAAAACCCGGACTGCTTCTTGGATGAGTTGCCCGACTTGTAGAGGATTTGCACCTTCAATTTTGGAAATTTGCGCTTTTGCTGTTAACCCAGTGCGCGATCGCAATACTAATTGCTCTGTTGTTGCTAGGGTGAATCGAGAATTAACTCCGTAGTATAGCAGCACTTGTGGTGGTAATCCTGCCAACCACAGATAAACTGTTTTACCGTCTTCTTCAATAGCACTCACCACGCCTTCTGCACCAATAATATTGTCTGGCACTAAAGACGTTATATCTAGATTTTTCTGACTACTTAATAACTCTGGTTGCTGTTTACTACCCAATTTGGATAGAGAATTTTCCACATGCGAGAGGACGAATTGAATTTTCGTCGCTGGGGAGAATTCCCACAAATACTGTGTCAAGGCGTAGGTAAATAACCCCGCACTAAAACCAGAAAATAGTCCTTCCCTTGCAGGCTGGTTTGATTCTGAGGTAGCTGCTAAAACAATCGGAGCGCTGGATAATTTCTGAGTTTTAAGTTGTTTGAGAAAGTCCAGTTCCTCTGCTGCTAGCTTTGCTACTGACTCCTGAAGGGCACGAATTTTTAATCCTAAGACTGTACTAGGAGCATAATAGCTACTATCCAATACTGCTGTTACTCGGTCTGTGGGGAGCGATCGCAATAATAGCAGTAGAGTTTCTTCTAATATATAGTTGACTATTTTATCATTTTGTGCATACTCGCCCACATTAACTGGCACCAGAGCATTTTGCATTGTATCTGGTGATGTTTCCAATTTGACACGGCTGCCATAGCCGCTAAAGTGGAAGACGACAACATCATCGGGTTTAGCTTGCTTACCCAGGTGATCCAAAAAAGCTGTCTCAATGAATTCCCTGCTAGCTTGTTCGTCAGTTAAGGTTAAAATATCTGAGCCTTGGAAACCAAAGCGGTGAATCAAAAGTTCTCTTTGTAAATCCACATCCGTCAGACAACCACTGAGAACTGGAATTTGTGGGTATTGGTTAATACCTATTAACAATGCCAACTTACGCGGACTGGGTTGTGCCAAAGCCTGATAATAGCGATTTCCCAAAGACAACCACTCAGCTTCAGCTATCCCCAATACCGCGAGTATTGAGCCAATTCTGTTTAAAAACGTGCGCCGTTCCATAATTAGCTATCAGCCCTCAGCCATCAGTTAGCAGCTTACAGGGCTGAACTCTGTATTGTAAAGTTACAAAAGTATGGGAAGTAGGGGAAGTAGGGGAAGCAGAGGGAGCAGAGGGAGAGGACTATTGCCCAATACCCAATACCCAATACCCAATGCCCAATGCCCTAAACCGATACTTCTATCCGCATTGCCCGCGCTAACTCTGTGGCCACCTCTGGACGGGAAAATTCTGGTGGAGGTAACTCACCACGCCGCAGCATTTCTCGGACTTTTGTTCCCGATAGATGGATGCGTTCTTCTGGCTTGCTGGGACTGGTTTTAGATGTTGCCATCTGCTTAGTGCGCGTGCAGTAGAAAGCGTGTTCAAATTTCATCGGCACAATGCCCAATTCAGTTGGGTCAAATTCATCAAAGATGTGTTGAGCATCGTAAGTGCCATAATAGTCACCAACACCAGCATGATCTCGTCCGACGATAAAGTGAGTACAGCCGTAGTTTTTGCGGACTAAAGCATGGAAGATGGCTTCACGAGGCCCAGCATAGCGCATTGCGGCTGGATTGATTGCCAAAGTTACCCGGTCTAAGGGGTAGTAGTGTTCCAGCAAAATTTCATAGCAACGCATCCGCACGTCTGCGGCGATATCATCTTCTTTTGTTGCTCCGACTAATGGGTGCAAAAATAGACCATCAACGATTTCTAAAGCGCACTTTTGAATATATTCATGGGCGCGGTGGATGGGGTTGCGAGTTTGAAAGCCAACGATGGTTTTCCAACCCTTATCTCTAAATAGTTGCCGTGAGGCAGCTGGATCAATTTGATAAGTGGGAAACTGGGGATGAGCTTCGCGTTGCAACAACCAAATATCACCCGCCAGATGTACATTACCTTGGTTATAGAGTACCTGCACGCCTGGATGTTTAGCATCATCAGTGCGGTAGACATTTATTGCTTCGCGGGTTTTGTCGTAGTTATATTTTTGGGTGAGTTGTAAAACCCCAATAAATTCACCTCTGGAGTTATCCAGACGGATTAAGCTGCCTTCTTGCAATGGGGAAGCTACTTCTTCGCTTACCGATAGTGTAATCGGGATTGACCATACAAAACCGTTAGCTAGTCGCATTTCTGTAACAGTGCGATCGTAGTCTTCCTGGTTCATAAAACCCGTGAGTGGACTAAAAGCACCGATCGCAATCATTTCTACATCAGAAACGGCGCGATCGTTTAGTTGCACTCGTGGCAAAAAGTCAGCTTTTGAGAGAAATTCTGCTCTTTGTTCTGGTGTGGCGATACGGTTAACCAACTGTCCACCGTGTGGGGCTATAGCATCTGGATTGTGACTCAACGTAATCCCCTCTTTGTATTAACTGTTATTGTTTCAGATTATGTACTAACTTATCAAATGCTGGTGCTGAGAAAAAAATAGTTTAGGGAATGGAGGAAAGTTTTTGCAACTAGCCTCTAAGCAAGCTGATTAGGTTACGCTAAAGCTAATCCAGCCTCAAGTTTCAGAATAGTTCCTTTATAAGGAAAATGCTTATGACTGCTGTATCCCCCGTTGTTAAACCTGTTAGCCAAATGCGGCTAGCGCCTGGTAGTACAGTGTCTATTCAAGATGTAAGCTGGAAGGAATTTGAGTCTATCTTGCAAGAACTGGGGGAAAAGCGATCGCTACGAGTTGCTTACAGCAA
>NZ_DASQZC010000123.1:0-2271 GCF_035638895.1 Nostoc sp.
ACGATCGCAACTGTTGGGTGGGCGTCTCTTGCCAAATGTTTCAGGATTTGTAATTCTACATCCATTGCCCTGCTTACCTTCCAGAGTTTTTTCTTTTAATCCTTTTATTAAGAATACCCGGAAAGTGACAGAAGAGGGGTATAGTGTAATCTGCCACTTTACAGGTATTTGTATGACTCAAACAAACCAGGATAGTAACAATAATGTTTCCCCAGAGATTAAAGCTAATTTTATTACCTTAGTTGCGCCGCTTTTTTCGGAAAACCATATAGAGTCATGCTATCCAGGGCTGATTTTTCATCAGGGAAAGCGGAAAATGCTGCAAATTAATGTACCCGCCAAAGATTTGCCCGCTCTTCTTCAAGCTAAACCTTCTACTAAAAATGATCCTGATTCGGGTAAGAACCGTCCAGAGGTCAAAGGTCATGCTAAAGAAATAAAAGACTATGTTGTTGAACGCGCTCAAGTCGGCAAACCCTGGGTTTTAGGAACAATTACAGCTAATGTTGATGAACAACATATAAAAATACATGAATTAGGTAGGGGAATTTGTATAGTCGTTATTCCTAATGGAATTAAACTAGATATTACAGATGGACAGCACCGTAAAACGGCTATTCACGAATTGATTTTTAGTAATGAAAGCCACTTAATTGGTCGCGATCAGTTTGCTATTACATTGATTTTAGAGGGAGACAAGCGTCAGTGCCAAACTGACTTCCGAGATATGGCTCAAACAAAACAACTAGATAACTCGTTGTTGTTATCATTTGGTGAGTATGAAGGTAGGGTTGGCATTACTAAAAATTTGATAGAACAAGTAGGAATGTTTAATGAAAAAACAAATAAAATTGGTAAAAATGCTAGTCAAAAACTAATTTATACAACTAATTTTATAGCCCGTTTTGTGAGTTGTGTATTTGCTGATAATACAAAAGATGAACTTAAAGGGTATGATGTTGAACAACTATCAGAAGCTTTAGCAAAGTGTTTGAATAAGTTCTTCTCAGAATGTAAAGACACAAAAGATATTTCTGAAACACCTATTGACAAGCTTACTCCTCATCAATCAGGTGCTTTTAGGGAATCTTCTGTGTTAGGGGTAAGTGCTGGACTCGAAGTATTAGGGCGATTGCTATACTCCATTTATAACAAGGATAATAATTATTTTGATGAACAAAAAATTTCACAGCTAGCACAGCTAGACTGGTCACGAAAGAACAGTCTTTGGGAAACTAATCTAGTGAGGAAATCAGCTAGTGGTGACTACGAAATTTTAAATAAACTAACTCCTATAGCAGATGCAGTCAAGACAGTAAAAATCAGGCTAGGGTGGATGTAAATCATTACTTACAAGTACCACTTAAAAATCAAGAGAGGAATTTGGTCAGATCAAATTCCTCATTTTGTTTCTCCCTAGTAGTTCGTTCATAACTGAGAAATAATAAAATTCGCTCTGAATAATCTACTGACCCACGCAATTCATTTTGCAATATTTCCAATCCACCATTAGCGTACTCTTCAAATATATGATTGCGTTGTCTTTCATATTCCTCTTCATTAATAGATAGTGTTTTTATATCTTTAGTTTCATTAATTGCTAATAATTTTATTAAAATATCATTTCCCATTGAGGCAAAATACTCTATCCTAATTGGCGATGGTTCCCTTTTAGAAATCTCTCCTAAAGCCACCCGCCTTTTATGTTTTGCACCCAAAGCTGCTGCAAATACAATCACATCAGCAAAAGTATTAAAAGGCCCTGTTCCACCATCTGAAGATGTTAAACCTTTCACTAACTCAGCCTTATCTTTAGCAACCCTGATTCTGCCAGTTTCAGCCATGATATTAATATTTACGTTGTTGCCATCTTAACCGACAGCGAAAAGCGATCGCTACGTTTACGCACTTGCCAAGGTATGATTTTATGATAGTATGTTGACGATCGCTAAACAAACAAATTATCCACTAACATAGTCCATCCTGGCGCTGCGGGTTCAGCTTCAGGCAACTCCCCACGGCGATAAACTTTCGGTTCTTCAGGATTACTAGCACGATATACTCTAATAACTTCCTCTTTGAGTACATCTACATCCCAAACTACCAGTGTACCAGCCGCAAAATAATCAGGGTGTTTGCTAGCCATATCTTTCTCAGCCTTATCACCGTAATCATTTTCACTTCGCACCTTAGCAGCAAATATAGTTTAATACTCATAAAATATCTTCTAATTAGTTAGGGATAATCTCAATTTTACATCTTCTCTTCCCT
>NZ_DASQZC010000124.1:0-2192 GCF_035638895.1 Nostoc sp.
TAATATTGATGATTTAGCAAGAGAACCAGAAGCAATTCGCCAATTCGTCAGCAAAACGATGATATCAATGTTTAGCTGGTCTGGAACCTTACCAGTACAAAATATTGAAGAAGTTGCAAACCCCAAACCAGATTTAGGAGTTCTTATTCAAACACCTCAAGGGGGTAGCCAAAAAGTTAGTACCAGCAGTTGGATAGCTAGTTTTGCCTTATCCGAAGACTTTCGCAAAGGTTTCTTAAGCACAGTTGCAGAAATGACACCGGAAGAAGTTTTCTCTGAAAATCCCAGCCTAGCTATGACATCACAATTAGTTATTAAGCGGGTTTATCCGCCAAGACAAATTGCACCAGGTAGGTGGCGAGTGGGTATGGTAGCCGATTTAATTCAAAAAAACCGAGTTGGTGGTGCAAGACTCATAACTCCTTTTAACAAAGATTTACTTGTACGTGCAGCAGATTATTTTGGTAATCCCCAAGGCAACAATGGCACAGACTTGCAAAAGGCAATTTATAGTGTCCGCGCTGATAGGTTAGAAATTTATGAAGTTCGTAACTTATGTTTGCTAGATGGCAACAACAACCTTAACAATGATAAATTTACCGAATGCGGCCCTGGACAAACATCTGATAGCTTTATTAGATGAGTAGGGAGTGGGGAGTAGGGAGTAGGGAATCAGGCTTTTCGAGTTGAGGGCTTTTTTAAAAAATCAAATAAGACCTATAGATTTCTAATTCACTAATTCAATTTATATGAATATAAATGCAATTACTCAAACCAGAAAATAGAAAAAATAACCCATTGCCACTGTTAGCAGTAGGGACATTTGGGTTACATGTATTTACCTTGCTTTTACTACTATTTCACGGGTCTATGTTACAACAATTAGGCCGGCAACTCACACCTCAAAGTTTAGTGCAACTTGTTGATGGTCGCACTATAACCGTAGACCCCCAACCAAATTTAGAGCGACAGCCAGAGGCTATTCGGCGGTTTGTGGGTGAAACTATGAGCTTAATGCTTACCTGGTCAGATCAACAGCCGCCAACGCAAGTCTGGGAAATCACCTCCCAATTGGTAGCTGATAATTTTCAACAAAAACTTCAGTCAGAAATTACCAATTTAAATCCAGATAGCCAATTTGAAAACGTTAATAGAGGAGCAGAGAATGTATTAGTAATCCAAAAAATTTCTCAACCTACAGAAATAGGTAATGGACAGTGGAAAGTGGAGATGTTTGCTAATCAACTAGTATTTAACGGTTATGATAGGTTGGGAAAATCAACTTCGTTTAATAAACAAATTTTAGTTAGAGCAATAGATGAACCCGCAACTTCCCTACCAAATGCAGGACTACCATTGCAGTTCGCAGCTTACCGCCTTGGTGAAGCCAGACTAGAAATTTATAATGTATGTGATATCAAAGATAAAAATTGTTCTAGAAATCCCAACCAAGCTTTACCATGACTAAATACTCAACTCCTGCGGAAACACCTGCTCAGAATGGATTTACTCTAAACACCGAGGCTCACCAACAAGATGTAGAATCTTTTGATTGGGAATCGCGGATGTCAAGGTTAGTCGGCTTTGAAGAAGAATCTTCTCCCGATACCCAAGGATCAGAAGACTCTGCAACTCCACAAGAATCGCTATCTCTTCCACAAGATGTTCAGACAAAGCAACCGCTCTCATCTAATCCCTTTGCAAAGTTAGGCTTGGTAGGAGCTGCTACCTTTGCGATCGTTTTGGTGGGTGGTGTGGTTTTGTCCCAGTTGATGCCCGGCACTGAAAAGCCAAAAACTATTGTTGCTCCACAAGTGCCTGAACAGCCAACTGATGAATCTACCTCTCAACAACTAGCAGGCGAAGTAGATACTCTGAAGACGAAATTAGCCCTGACTGAACAAGCAGAGATGGTGAAAGCCGCCCAACAACAGCTTAGAACTGCCAAATCAGCGTCTACAGTACCTTTACAACAACCGTCAGTTTCTTCCAGAGGTACAGAAAGAGCGATCGCAACGCCCCCACCAACAGCTTACGTACCTCGGACAGTCACAGTTGAGCGCATCGTTAGAGTACCTGCATCTCAACCTGTGCGATCGCCCCAACTACCAGTTGTGAAGCCAAACCCTCAACCCGTAGTCAATATAACTCCACCATCTCCACCAAGCCCATTGCAAGAGTGGAAAAGGTTA
>NZ_DASQZC010000125.1:0-3825 GCF_035638895.1 Nostoc sp.
AATTGATCCAGAGCGTGATGCACTCAGGATGGCAAACCACACTAGAGTTTTTCACCGCAAGCCAACCTTAGAAGAATGTCTGAATGCCGTTCGCAAACAATATTATAGTGGCGAGGGAGCGATTCAATGGGCTGGTGAAGCCGTGGCGCGATCAAACATTGATTTGCTGCCAACACAATCTGACAAAGTTGAATTTTTACAAGCTTATGAACAAGGAACAGCAAAACAGTGGTTACAGGAACGCTATCCTCAGCTTGATGCTAATGAGCTAGAACATCGTTTGGCTCGCTATGGGCTAAATCCGTGTGGTAAGTGATTTTGCCTCACGTTAAAAACCTCGCAAAAACGGGGAAAGCTGAGATGCTAATCCCGTGGTAATCAAAGGAACTAAAAAGCCTTTGACACCGTACAGCGTAGAGAGTGAAACTAGATTATATCCAAAATTGTTGTCTAGAATATAATCTCTCCAAGAGTGCGGGGGCGCATGTGAAAAACACTTTTATTATCTGAAGTCACATCTGCAAAAGGTACGCGGAGCTACTGCAAATAATTAAGCAGTAGAACTAGGGGATAAAAAGCCTCTAGGGTAACAAATCTGGAAATCATCGGTAGTAACTTCCACTGCAATTTGTCTGAGGTTCACCTCAATCAAATCGACCCACATAACTACAAAGAACAAGAGGAGGCTTTCACTGCTGGGGCGCTATCTGTAGCAGCACTTTTAAATCACAAATTCTTAGAACCACGCTATCAATACAGCCGTGAATTAGACCCGATTGTAGGAGTTTCTTTTACAGGTTTATTTGATTTCTTTGTCCATGCTTTTGGTGTTGATTGGCTGCGTTGGTGGGAAGCGGGAAGGCCTGCAACTCCACAAGGATTAGCTTTCAAGCGTAAGGAAGAAAAATATCTAAGCTCCTGGAAAGAGATTGTACATCGGGTAGTTTGGGATTACTGCGATCGCCACAATTTCAAGCGTCCAAATCGTTGTACTACAGTTCAACCCAGTGGTACGAAGGCATTATTAACTAATGCTAGTTCAGGATGGCATCCCCCGAAAGCGCAAAGATTTATTCGTCGTATCACCTTCGGCAAAAATGACCCAGTAGCCTTAGCTTGTATTGACTACGGTTACAATGTCATTCCCTCGCAATCAGACAAAGATGAACAGGGCAATTTGCTCAATGATCCCTTTGATTCACGGGTGAGTGAATGGTTAGTAGAAATTCCTGTTTCTGTCTCTTGGGCTGATTTACCAGGTGCTGATGAAATTGATGTTTCTAAGTTCTCAGCCTTAGCCCAGTTTGATTTTGTCCTTCAGGTTCAACGTTGGTATGTGACTCACAACACATCAGCAACTTTAGAACTTCGTTCTGATGAAATTGAACCTTTAGGACAGCGCATCTACGAAACTATCCAGAGTGATGAAGGATATATTTCAGCCGCTCTTTTAGCTCGTTTTGACGATTTGCAATCATTCCCACGTTTGCCATTTGAACCGATAGATAAACCAACCTACTATCGCTTAAATCAAGAGGTGAAAGCACGACGCAAAACAGATGATTTCTGTGCAGTCTTAAGCCGCTACGATTTAGGCGAAATGTCAGAGGCTGGCCCTAGTGGTTGTGATTCTGATAAGTGTATGTTTCCCGATCAGCAACCAAGCTCATAAGGCGAAATGACTATCAACTTCGAGTAGGGCTATTTCGTTCTAAACATAAACCGCCCGGAACTAAAGTTTCGCGGCTCATAGCTTAAGTCCACTAAAGTGGACTAAAAGCCTTTCTTAGTCGTCTTTAGACGACTTTTGCTATTAGCCTCGGAATTTATTCTGAGGCGGGCTAGTGGTCTATCGCATTAATTTTGCGGGGCTGCTAGATCCCCGACTTCTTCAAGAAGTCGGGGATCTGAATACCACTAACCTCTCAAAACTTTTGGGACAGAGTACTAGATGAGAATGAAATAGCCCTATATATAATCTTTGGCAAAAGGAGTCCGCCAATGAAAGCTTACGAAATTCAAAGCAACGCCGGGATTGATGCCCTCGCATTAGTCGATCGCCCTGAGCCAAAACCAACTGCGGAACAAGTTCTCATTCAAGTCAAAGCAACATCCCTAAATTACCGCGATCTGCTTGTCATTGAAGGATTTTACGGTTCTGGACAGAAATATCCCTTAATTCCCCTGTCTGACGGTGCGGGGGAAGTCGTGGCGGTAGGGGAAAGTGTGACACGGGTTAAAATAGGCGATCGCCTCGCTGGTATTTTCTTCCAAGACTGGATTTATGGCTCTTTAACCAAAGAGAAAATGAAATCCGATCTCGGAGGTGGTATCGATGGAATGCTGGCTGAATATGTCGTATTACACCAAGATGGTTTAGTAATATTACCTGACCATCTATCATACATTGAAGGCGCAACCTTACCCTGTGCAGCAGTCACAGCTTGGCATGGACTGGTGACAAAAGGCAATATCCGCACAGGTGATACTATTTTATTACTCGGTACTGGAGGAGTTTCGATTTTTGCCCTCCAGTTCGCCAAGATACACGGTGCTAGAGCAATTATTACTTCCAGCAGTGATGAGAAATTGGCACAAGCTAAACAGCTTGGTGCTGACGAAACAATCAATTACAAAACAACACCAGATTGGGAAAAGCAAGTTTACCAATTGACTAATCGTACAGGTGTAGATCATGTAGTTGAGGTAGGCGGTGCAGGTACTCTGCCAAAATCACTACAAGCAGTCCGCATCGGAGGACGTATCAGCTTGATTGGCGTATTGTCAGGTAGAGGAAGTGAAATTGACCCCATGCCAATACTTTTTAAAAGCTTAACAGTTCAGGGCATTTATGTTGGCAGTCGGGAAATGTTTGAGGCGATGAATCAGGCGATGCAACAGCATCAAATTAAACCGATTATTGATCGAGTTTTCCCTTTCACTGAAGCACGAGAAGCTTATCATTACCTCAAAAGTGCGGCTCACTTTGGGAAAGTCGTAATTCGTAATACAACTCTTGGAGAGGCTACGCCCTAAACGTAGCTATGCCGCAGGCTTTACGGCTACGCTGAGTACAAGTTCGTAATTCGTAATCAGTTAATTATAGCTTTTCCTATACATCATAGCCCCCTCCCCGCAAGCAGGGAGGGGGTTGGGGGTGGGGTTCTGTATCTACTCAACTAAGAACCGCTATATGCGATCGCAACTGTAAATCCAGTTAAATTCAGCAATTACAAAAAGTTTAATTGTTTAACTTTGAGGCAGGGCTAATAATTTTTTATGATTAATATTAACTTTATTAAACCTAGGATTTAACAACGCAAAAATACTTTGTACTCTGGTATGTAGTTACTATTTTGCTATGCAATGTGTAGTATTTTCTTTTCAAACTTTAGATAGATGTTGTAACAGGAGATACAAACTTTTTTAACACATATCAGATTTTTTCACTACTCCAGATATTTATTTTACTACTCTAGATATTTAATTCAATTTTTAATTATATGAATATATAAATGTAATATTTTATTAACCTTTCTTAGAAAATACACCTTTTGACATTGGGATAAGCTGTTCCACATTTAAATTGCATAAGCTGGGCGGGCAGGATGCCCACCCTACAAGAGTTATATTTAATTCGATTATGCAAATTAGATGTTTTTTAGCTTAAAATTATTGATTTATCTCCTTATGCCGCAAGCTGCCTTTTCTACAGACGGCTATATTTAGGAGAATCCCAATGTCATTAAACGAAAATGCCCTTGAGCAACCAGCAAATTATTTGCTGGCAGTTCTGCCAGCCGTTGATTATGAGCGTCTTGTTCC
>NZ_DASQZC010000126.1:0-2676 GCF_035638895.1 Nostoc sp.
TGGAGCCAACCTTTCTAGGGCTAACTTGAATGCAGCCAAACTCCACCAAACAGAAGTCTATTTTGCCAACCTTTCAGAAGCCAGTTTAACGGAAGCTGACCTGTATCAAGCAAACCTCATTGGAGCTAACCTTTATAGGGCAACCTTTTATCAAGCTAACCTGACTCAGGCAAACCTTATGGGAGCTAACTTTTCAGAAGCTGACCTGAGTGATGTCAAACTGGAAGGGACAATTTTAACAGGGGCGAAAAACTTAGAGTTGCAGCAGATTGAAAAAGCACTTGGCGATCGCACTACTCGTCTACCTGATTATATAGAACCACCGGCAGATTGGCGACAATCAAGTTGAGTTATCACAGCATCATTAGTTATTTGGGCGCATTCTACCAGTTTCACTTAGTACTATAGTTTTTACCAAAAATCTCCGTAATAATTTTGGAGATGAGGAAGATGAAACCTATGTCTGATAATAAGACAGACCGATAAATTCGTTTATAATTCTAATTTTATTTATTGGATTATTTATTCATTTAGCGAAAAACAAGAAATAGATGAGAGTACTGCCGCCCTCTATCGCTTGTAGGAGAATATAGAAGACAACATCTTGCCTACAGTATTAATAAATGTTGAGGGAAAAACCATGCAATCAGCTTTACGTATCACAACCAAAGTTTTACTAGGAAACAAAATAGAAATTGAAATTCCAGAAGCTGAAATAGGCGATAGCGTTGATGTATTTGTGATATTACCAGAAAAAGCTGAACCAAAACATCGTTCTGTACTGGACATTATAGAAGAAAGCCGTAGGAGACACCCTTATCGAACTGCTGAGGATATAGACAGACAACTACAAGAATGAACGTTCGTTGGGAGCATCCAAATTTTTCAAAAATTCACGAGACTGAGGCAAAAACGCTTTACAATTCTCTTCCCTTTGCGCTTTTTGCGGTTCGTTAAAAAAATAAATCCTTTAGGATTGCTATATGTCTGATAAAAACACAGACCCTCTGAGAAATTGGTTAATAGTTCTACCATTTATATTTATTGTTTGCTTATTTATTGTTTTTTTAGCCTTTGTGAATGTTGAAGGTTTATCAACAGAGCAAAGGTTAGATTATGGAATTAAAGCTTTAACAACTACTGGAACAATTTTTGTTGGAATTGCTGTATTTATCAATGCGTTCTATGCAGCTAAACGTGCAGAAGCTATGGATAAAAGTGCTGAAGCTGCAAATAAGAGCGCCGAGGCTGCAAATAAAAGTGCTGAAGCTGCTTTAAGAAATGCAGAAGCCGCACAAGACAAGCAAATTACAGAACGCTTTGAAAAGGCTATTGAACAGCTTGGCAATGAAAAGATTGAAACACGATTAGGGGCGATTTATACTTTAGAACGAATCGCTAAAGATTCTAAAGATGATCACTGGACAATCATGGAAGTTCTTACGGCTTTTGTGCGAGAGAATGCGCCTTTGAATGATTTTTTCGAGAAAAATACAGAAAATACAGACTCATTAATAATAGTCAATACTTGGAATTATCAAAAACCAAAGGAAATAGAGGAAAAACTAAACCTTCAGACAGATATTCAAGCAGCCCTTACCGTCATTGGACGGCGCAAGTCTGAGAATGACCCGGAAAATCAGAGGTTGGATTTACGTAATATCAATATCAGGGGAGCAGTCCTTTTTAAAGCCAACCTGCAAAACGCAAACCTTATGAGAGCCAACCTGCAAGGGGCAATACTCAGTGAAGCTAAATTACAAGGGGTAATACTCACGCTAGCAAATCTGCAAGGAGCAAAGCTCCCAAAAGCCAATCTGGAAGATGCAGACCTCAGTGAAGCTAACCTGCAAGAGGCAATACTCAGCGAAGCCAACCTACAAGGGGCAAAGCTCCCAAGAGCCAATCTGGAAGATGCAGACCTCAGTGGAGCCAACCTGCAAAAGGCAATTCTTACAAAAGCCAACCTACAAGGGGCAAAGCTCCCAAGAGCCAATCTGGAAGATGCAATACTTATTGAAACGAACCTGCAAGGGGCAACACTCACACGAGCTAACTTGCAAGTGGCAGACCTCAGCAAAGCCAACCTGGGATGGGCAAGACTCAGTGAAGCCAACCTGGGATGGGCAATGCTCAGGGAAGTTAACCTGCAAGGGGCAAAACTTAGCGAAGCCAAAAACCTAGAACAAGAGCAGATTGAATTGGCAAAAGGCGATCGCACAACCATCCTACCGGAAAATCTTCAACCACCCAAACATTGGAGAGTTATAAATTTCACCCTCTGAACCTCAACGTTGAGCCTTTTAACTCCAACGTTGAGCCTTTTAACCTCAACATTGAGCCTTTTAACCTCAACGTTCACCCTTTGAACCTCAACGTTGAGCCTTTTAACCTCAACGTTCACCCTTTGAACCTCAACGTTGAGCCTTTTAACCTCAAACGTGAGCTTTTTTAAGATAGAACATTAGCTAGAGTGACAGCAAAACCCAGCTTACTGGTATAACCTGAGAAATATTCCCTCAGCAGGAGATAAACAATAAGACACCTGTCCTATCCTAGTCAATGCTAGGGGAATAGGAAAAGGAAATGTCTCTAAAAAAGCGGCTGAAGATTTTAGATTTAATTCGGGAGCTTCGGTAACAACTCAATTTTTCTCAGAAATAGTTTGCTGCTAGA
>NZ_DASQZC010000127.1:0-1861 GCF_035638895.1 Nostoc sp.
AAAAGTTTTATTAGAAATTTATCGTCCCTTAATTGAATCAGGAAATATCTTAGAAATAAAAAATTTTATTCGCACCTATAAAAATCATCCTTCCGTTTATGGTTGGTATCTTTATGATGAACCAGAGATAAAAAAACCTACGCCAGTTTCTCCAGATTTATTAAAAAACGTATACACAGCTATTAAGGAAGAAGATAAATCAAAGCCAGTAGCGTTAGTTTTTGCCTCCATAGACAAAATTGAACCCTACACCGATGCAATGGATATACTGATGTGGGATCGTTATCCTTGCGAGGAGGGAGTTGCAGAATTCCAATGGGTATCATCTTACCGAAAGGCACTCTATGAAGTTATTTCTTTAGCTGATATTAAAAACAAAAAATTTTGGAATGTGCTACAAGCTTATGGTAATAATCAATTCAACAAACGACTACCAACAAAAGGAGAATTTCGCTATATGT
The DNA here is from genome assembly GCF_035638895.1 of Nostoc sp. Taxonomy (GTDB): domain Bacteria; phylum Cyanobacteriota; class Cyanobacteriia; order Cyanobacteriales; family Nostocaceae; genus Nostoc. Next base: position 462 of record NZ_DASQZC010000127.1, read on the forward strand.
TTTATTTATCAGTCCTTGTAGGGTCTGATGGGCTACTATTTTGGACGCACTACCGTTCTTCAGATTCCTGGAATGAGTCAATTTTGTATCCTACTATTAAAGAATTCCGAGATTACATTCCTGCAATCATTAGGGGAGAAGATGTAAGCAATCTAGTAGAAGTAAACAATTCAGATATAGAAGTTAAATTATTCCCTATTCCTAATACTAAAAAACATTTAATAATAGTTGTTAATCACACTTATACTCAAATAAATTTCGTAGTAAAACTGACTCAGAGTTTAGCTGGTAAAATAGTTATTTTTAATGAAAAACCTATTACTAACCTATCCGCTGAGGCAAGTTTCAGTACTCCTTTAAATCCTTATGAAGTGAAGCTGTATCAAATTGGTTAGAGATTTTTTGAGTCAACAAAACAGTACGAAATACTTAAACCTTTTTGCATATAAACTCAAGTATCTGCTTGAGTGAGTTAGAGCATAGGGAAAGCGATAAATTTGCCAGTGCAAAGAAATCAAAGGCGGGATGGGCTTTGCACCGCTGAAAGCGATGGCGTGAAGCGTCCGCACTCCTAAAAGCAATCACATACTAAATTAATCCATAAATATATTAATTTACCAAGCTCTTGCTCTCATGATTTTCTGGCGAAATAATTGGTAGGCATATCCAGAAAAGTGAGCAATTGGCATACTTAATAAAGTAACTCCACAAAAAAACCAAAGACTAAAAAACGATGGTATTTTATCTTGGCTTCCTCGCCAAATTTCGGAAGCTAAATTTTTCCGATATCCCAAAGTAACTCGTAAACTCTCTAAAAAAGGCAAAAATAAACCTATTATAATTAATATTTCTATAGGTAAACCTAGTTTGGGAAATAGTAAATCAACAATCAGCAGTAAAATGGCACTAGATATAAATACAAAAGGTAGCAAACCTCTCAACTGCGATTGTATTTTATGTTTTTTACTTGTTAAATAGCGACCTCTGCCATATTTAAAATATTGAATAAACAAGGACTTCCAATTTGTTCGAGGGTAGTACCAGGTACGAATTTTGGAGTCAATATATATTGCTTGATAATTTTGAGTAATTAATCTTTGATTTAATTCTGCATCCTGATTAGTAATTTGTTTGGTGTCAAATACTTGTATTAATCTTAAGTTTAATTCAGTATCTTCATTAGGAGTTGCTTCGACATCATAGCCTTGTAGCTCTTGCAACCTCTTTTTCCAGAAACACCCTAAATAAACTGTTTCCGCATAACCTGTATAGTTGGGATTTCTATATTTAGCTCCACCACTACCAAGAAAACTTTTTGATGCAAGGGCAACACCAGCTTGAAAAGAAGTTTGTGCAACAAAACGCTGCGCTCCACCGACATTGCTAGCATTTGATTCCAG
>NZ_DASQZC010000128.1:0-35837 GCF_035638895.1 Nostoc sp.
CCGGGAAAGAAACTGCCAATTTTCTTGAGTATACTCAGGGCGCAAGTCTTAGGTGCAAAACTGAGAATTATCCGCGACTGTGCCAAAGAACAGAGATGAGAAATCATCTCATCCGCTTTTTCTTGGGGGTAGTGGATGAGAACATCCAAGCAAATAACGGTATGGTAACTACCACTCAACGATTCCAAATCCTGCACGGCAAAAGTGGGATTTTCAGCATTTCCCAAAGTTTGCTTGGCTCTATCCTTGCCTTCTTCCACCATTTTTTCAGAAATATCGGTGGCATAGACTTTAGCACCATCTATCGCTAGGGGGATGCTGAGACTACCCACACCACACCCAGCATCGCAGATTGATAGCTCTGGTAAATTGTTATCAGCCTTCAGCCAGCCGAGAACTGTATCCACGGTTTGCTGGTGTCCATTGCGGATGTCTAGTTGGACTTTGTTGACTTCGCCATCGCCATAGATTCGCTTCCAACGGTCAAACCCTGTGGAATTGAAATACTCGCGAACAATCGTTTTATCGTCGGCTGCGTTCATAAACTTTGATTTTTAGGGGTTCCCAATGCTTAAAATTATCATTGATAGGAACCCATAAGAAGGGTCTTCCAGATTTTTATAGATATAGCGCACTGAAGTAGGTTAGCACATCTTTGCACCTCTAATGATTCAAACGATCAGTTCTATGAGCCATTTTCTACTATTTATTCATCCATTCTTTTGGTTACTATAAATTTTATTGTTATTTCACCCTGTAGATGTAGATAACCCTTTCTTAAGGTAGTATCGTAATTGCGATCGCAACATTTATGCTGTTAAAAATTTAATTCTTTGTAATCAATAAGACTGAAGCAAGCAAAAATTTTAAGTAAAATTTCTTATATTAATTGTAAATTTCCTATTTCTTACTTATTAAACATGGCACTGAACTCCCTTACAGACAGTCCTATTGTTGCATTTACAATTCTCCTAACAGTAATCTTTACTGTACCTCCTATCTTTGAGCGATTAAGGCTACCTGGATTAGTGGGGTTGTTGGTTGCAGGTATAGTACTAGGGCAAAATGGACTAAAGTTATTAAACCATGAGTCTGAAACTATCAATCTGCTCTCGGAGATCGGCAAGCTTTATTTGATGTTTGTGGCAGGTTTAGAAATTGACTTAGAGCAGTTTCGTAAAACTAGAAATCGCTCAATTGGGTTTGGTATTTTAACATTTTTAGTTCCAATGATTGCTGGCATTGCTACAGGACGATTATTCAATTTTAGTTGGAATGCCTCCGTCCTCATTGGTTCTTTACTAGCCTCTCATACCCTCTTGGCATATCCAATTGTGAGTCGTCTGGGAGTGGTAACGAATGAAGCTGTAACCGTCACGATTGGTGCCACAATTTTTACTGACACAGGTGCTTTGCTAGTATTAGCGATTTGTGTTGGAATTCACGGAGGAGAATTCTCCGCCATGAGTTTAGCGATTTTATTAGGTGGATTAGCAATTTACACTGCTGTTGTCCTGTTTGGCTTTGACTGGGCAGGAAAAGAGTTTTTTCGCCGCTCTGGAGATGAACAAAGTAACCAGTTTTTGTTTATCTTACTAGCATTATTTTTAGCATCTGTCGGAGCGCAGGTAATTGGAGTTGAAAAAATTGTTGGTGCTTTTTTAGCAGGTTTAGCTGTCAACGACGTTTTGGGACGTAGCCCAGTTAAAGAAAAAATCGAATTTATTGGTAGTGTTTTATTTATCCCTTGTTTCTTTGTGGACATGGGATTGTTGATTAATATTCCTGCATTTATAAAAACCCTCAGTTCAATTTGGCTGACTCTAGTAATTGTAGTGGCTTTGATTGGCAGCAAATTTATAGCGGCATTGTTAGCTAAATTATTGTATCGCTATAACACGGCGGAATTGCTAACGATGTGGTCATTGTCACTACCACAGGTAGCAGCCACACTAGCAGCAACGTTAGTTGCATATCAAACGGTAAATCCTGCTGGTGAACGCTTAATCAGTGAAGCTGTCTTAAACAGTGTAATTGTCCTCATGCTGGTAACTGCAATTATGGGCCCCATAATAACAGCACGATATGCTCCCTCACTACAGCTTTCTCAGACAGATTTTGAAACTGATAGTCTGACAACTTGGTGGCAAGGTAATGAAGATCAGCTAGTAGAGAAAAACGAATATCTATTTACTGTAGTAGTGCCAATATACAACCCCCAAACTCAGCGCTATCTAATAGAAATGGCAGCACTGCTGGCTAGTCATGAATCTGGAAGGATTGTGCCATTAGCTATTACTAAAGCACATATCCAGATGGATGATCCGCAATTAGTAACAGCACTCAACCAAAGCCGGGAAAGATTGAATTTAGCTAAAGAAATCAGTCAAGAATTTGAGGTGGAAGTATCACCAGCAATTCGAATTGATGATGATGCTGCTTTGGGGATTAGCCGCACCAGTCGAGAACAAAACGCTAGTTTAGTAGTGATGGGTTGGTCGCAGACAACAGGTTTGCGTGCCCGCTTATTTGGTAATGTAATTGATAGCGTTTTCTGGTCTTCTCACTGTCCAGTAGCAGTAACACGCCTTTTAAGTAGTCCTAAGACAATTCAAAGAATTCTTGTACCAGTTGGAGACTTAACGCGGCAAACTATAGGCGCTTTGAGATTTGCCCAGATTTTGGCTGATGGTAATCAAGCAGAAGTTGTGCTGTTACACGTATCCGATCGCAAAACACCGCCTAATCGGGTAGAAAACTTTGTCTCTCAATTGTCTGATATTGCTTCTAAAGGCCAATTACAGGTGAATACGAATATCCAAACAATCAAAGGTGATGATATTGCTAGAACCATAATTCAGGAAGCTGAGGCATTTGATTTGGCTGTGTTACGTTCTGTTCGTTATCGCACAGCAGGTGGATTAGCTGTCAGCGAAGTGACAACGCAGTTACTTCGAGAATTGAAGTGTTCAATTGTCTTGCTTGGAGAACCTCATGCGTGATATGCGAGCCAATGCCAGTAAAGAGGGAAAAGGGAAAACACTTGCGATCGCTTTCGGGTCAGTGATGGGAATCGACAAGAGCGATTCATGTTCTCCATGAGTCTTTTCATGATGGAGCAAAACAATTAATCAGATTGTTACTGAGAAACTATCAAAACTACAATCTGATTTTTTTGCTTTAATAATAGACCTGTTGCATAATCAAAAATAAGAACCTCACCCCGCCAAAGCTAGGCTTTGTCTCCCCTGCTTATCCGAAGCGAGGGCTACTCCTCCCAAGCGAGAGTGCGTTTCACTGCCTTTTGCCAAGTAGCAAAGTTTGACAATGGAGCATCGCTCCCCGGCTCAAACACACGTTCAATTTGCCGTTGTTCTACCAGTGCTTCATAGCTCTTCCAAAATCCTACAGCTAAACCTGCTGCAAATGCTGCACCTTGAACAGTGGTATCGCGCATTCTCGGACGTTCAACTGGAATACCTAATACATCAGCTTGGAACTGCATCAGAAAATTATTTTCGCAAGCTCCACCATCTACCGTTAATCGCCCAACTGGAGTACTGCTAGATGCATTAATCGCCTGTACTACTTCTAAAACTTGATAAGCGATCGCTTCCAACACGGCGCGAACTAGATGCTCTGGTTGTACACTGGCGGTAATGCCGAAAAAGGCTCCCCTCGCGCTCATATCCCAGTAAGGTGCGCCTAGCCCACTAAATGCAGGCACAAAGTAGACTCCGCCATTATCTGTTACCTGATTTGCCATCGCTTCACTTTCAGCAGCAGTTTTAATCAGCTTCAGGCGATCGCGTAACCATTGAATACAAGCTCCACTAGTAAACATACTACCTTCTAAGGCATAGCCCACATCTAAAGTTCCCTTCGGATTTGCTTGTGTCCATGCCACTGTAGAAATTAGTTGATGGTGGGAGCGCACAATTTGTTCACCTGTATGAGCAACTAAAAAGCTACCAGTACCGTAAGTACATTTCATCAAACCGGGGCGATCGCAACCATGACCAAATAGAGCAGCTTGTTGATCCCCCAAAATCGCAGTAATGGGAATTTCAGCATCCAACAAAGTAGCATCAGTGACTCCAAATACTCCTAAACTAGGCTGAATCTGGGGCAAAATATGCGCCGGAATCTGAAATAGTTCAAGTAAGTTCTCATCCCACTCAAAGGTTTTGAGATTCATTAACATTGTCCGGCTGGCGTTGCTGTGGTCAGTAGCATGGACTTTGCCACCTGTGAGGTTCCACAGCACCCAGGTATCAATAGTGCCTGCTAAGACATTGTTCAGGTCAATATCTGTAAACTTGTCTAATAGCCACCTGAACTTAGTAGCAGAAAAGTAGGCATCAATGATTAATCCAGTGCGATCGTAAATTTCATTAGCGTAGCCTTGCTCTTGTAATTGGTGGCAAAGAGGAGCAGTACGCCGATCTTGCCAGACGATCGCTCTATGGAGTGGTTTACCAGTAGTTTTGTCCCAAATCAAACAGGTTTCACGCTGTACAGTTAGCCCCAAGGCTGCGATCTCTGATGGAGCAATCTGGGCATTGCCAATTGCGGTTTGCATCACCCAACACGTATCCTGCCAGATTTGTTGAGGGTCATGTTCTAACCATCCGGGCTGAGGATAATACTGAGTTAGTTCTTTGTATGCCTGTCCAACAATCTTGCCGTCTGCGTTAAAAACAAAGGCGCGGTTGCCTGTTGTACCTAAGTCCAGTGCTAAAATGTAGCCCAATGATTGAGTTATGTTACCAAGTATGTCCATAGCTGCTTTGACATGCTGCGTAGGCGATTTTAGCAATACACGTCAAATTAGATATACATTATTTTGGGTACATTTTTAAATTCTGCGATGCCTACGGCGGGTTACACCTACGTGTAGCCTCTTTGCAGGATAAAAGGATAACAATGAGGTCATATTTTCTCATGAGATATCTATAAGTAATTAATCAAAATTTCTCAATATCATGTGTTTTTTTAAGTCAAAACTGATTATGCCTTCTTCCTGTAATTTGCCGATCAATCGTGTAATTGTTACCCTGGTAGTGCAGCAGGCGCTAGCAATATCTTCGTGAGTAAAGCGAACACTTAGGCGAGTTCCCTCCGGCACAGCTTCGCCAACTTCCCGTTTTAAAAGTTGTAATAGATGGTACAAGCGCTCTTGTACCCGTCGTCTTCCCGAAATAACTAGAAAAGATTCTGTTTGACGTAAGCGCTGATTAATTTTTGGTAAAAGGATATGGCTCAGGTTAGAGGAAGCTGCTATCTCTGCTGCATAAATTGACACCAACTCAACATCAGAGAGGGCTGTTGCTTGGTAAATGTTTAAAGATGTTAAACTAGAGCCAAAAACCATTTCTGCTGTTGCCAATCCTATTAAAACTTCTTCACCCGTTTCACAGTAAGTACTAAGTTTGACCAAACCCTGACAAACATACAAAATTACTAATGGGTTAAGGGGAATAGTTTCTCCTTTAGAATATTTCTGCACAGGACGATCATACAAGAAGTTGTTATCGTCTTTGACTATTGCTGATTCTACCCCTTTCCGTTCAGAAATATTACGTAACACCCAGCGCAAAGAGGTTGCCTTACCCTGCGGATTCCGGGCAACTGCCACTGTCAAAGCTGCATCAAATAACTCACCATGATGTTGTTGCAAGCGTATCAATAGTTCTTTAACTCTGTCTGATTGAGACAGTTCAATAAGTTCGGTACGAAGGTGCTGACGTTCTTCTAGAGGGACGAAGTTAATCATTGGTTTACCCATCAAAAATTGCTTTGAAACATTGAGCAATTTAACTGCGGTGAAGTTAGCTTCTTGGATAATTCCTTCTCTATTAGTCACTAAATAGGCGTCAGGCGCAAACTCAAATAATTCTTGATAGTGTTGGCGTTCTGATTCTAACCAATTCCGTGTTTGTATTAGTTCCTCATTTTGTTGATGGAGTTCCTCTGCTGCTAACTGAACTATCTTTGAAGTGTTATAGAGTTCTTTAAAAGCTTGCGGCAGCAGATCCGGTGAAATCCAAGGTAATACACTAGCAGTTTGGTATAAATCTGCTAAACGATTGTGCAATGTTTCTGAGCGTTGGATAAATTTTTCTATGTTCACCTTAAATTCCCGCTACTTACTTGCAGAGTTGAAGCAAAAAATCTACTAGGTAAATTATTGGAAAAATTGCAGTATTCCATATTATAAATTTAACTAGTTCTGAACTGCAATTATTATTCAATAGAACCTATAAGAATATGTCTATATCCAGGTTTTCAAGAAGTTATGTTTCATAACACTACAAACAGGTGGTATAGTATTATAAATGACATGTATTGCATTTAACCTAGATGAGCAAAGCAGATTGAATCTAGGGAATTAGAGAGTGTCCATTGATAACTTTTGCACTCAGATGGTTTTTTACAAAAAGCTTACAACATTTTGCTAAGTATTATTTCTACCTTTAGTGGGAAGATTTAGTAAACTTAGCTAAATACGAATGCAAAATCCGCTAACCCCAGATTATGCCAATTTGTGATTAAACTTATAAGCCAGTCACAATTATGACTACCAGAGAAATTAGATAAAACAGCACAGTTAGAAAACCCTGACTCTTAGCTTTTGGTTCCTATTCTTGTTTAACCCACTTTTTCATTTTCCCAATAAATGATTTATTGCTAATAATAATTGTTTCCATGATTACTCATAATAACTAATAATCTTTTCCCTAACTTCCATCACAAGCATCAATCTACTACTACCAAAGATACATAGTTTAAATTAAGTTTATTTGTGATTATAAATACATTTCTTTGAACAAAAAGATTCCTGACTTCTTACAAAAGCCGGAAATCTGAGCTTTTGGATTTTCCCAAGTCTGTGAAGTAACTATATGGCATGAGCAAAAGTAAGACTAATGGATATTAATAAGTTAAAACTATTTGTATAGAAAATTACATAACAAATTAACAAGTATCCGCCTCTTTAGTTAGAGGATAAATCAAGCAATAAGCTGGTGTAATTTAAAAATGCGTAACAGCTTATCAACGCGCAAGTTATTAAGGAGTGATGGGTGAGGTGTAAATATTATAAAATCTCATCTCGTCACTTTTTTTATTTACTTCAGTTTTCAGGGCTTATCAAGTAATTAAATTACACGACTCCTAACTCACTACTCCTCGTCTCAGTCGTAGTTTAAATACTATAGATAGATTAGTATCCATTCCGGAACGCATACACGTACTTTTATAAAAGTCACTTCATAAAACTCAGCTTTTGTCAAAACTTTATATATTGTTGGTTGTAGTTCATGAAATATACGATTTATTAGCTAATTTACTGAAAATTGCGTTTTTCAAAAACTTCAGTAAAATTCCTATTTTAATAATAAAAAAATACGACTAAATTATTAATAGTTAGTGCTGACTTAATTGATGAATAAACGTCAATTATTTTAGATGTATCTATTTGCAGGCTTTGTGTAAGATCAATTCTGTAATTCTAGAATAACCCCTCCCTTAAAAAAAGAGCAGAGTTTACTTTTCCCCTACCTTATATGAAAGGTAACTGAAGGGGTTAAGTTTTTGTGAGTGAATCGATGTACTAAGCTGCGATTTATCTTAGAAAATCACGGTTTTATTTCCAACTGAGAACAAATACAACTTCTTGAAGCTTTTTTGAGAAATCCCCATGCGACAATATATTTTTAATCTGCTAATACTGGTATTAGGAACAAGCTCGAGTTTCATCATTACTCCATCTCAAGCTGAAACTCCGGTAAAATCCAACACCCAAAAGACTGATAATATTACTTCCATATCTTCAAATTCACCTTCGGCTATCCAATTGAGTGATTTTGCCAATTCTACTAATAGCAAATCACCTATCCTCTCTGAGGCAGCCAAGAACTCTTCTGGTACTAATGCCAATATAGCTGATAATGTCAATTTAACTGCAACTAAGCCGAAGCCACGGGTTCCTATATTCAGCAGAATTTTTCCTACACCTTCAATGCAGCAATAATTAGGGGCTAAATATTTAGTTTACTAGTTTGTGCTAGTAGAGGTATGTATTTGTACATCTCATACAAGCTTAATTAGTGAAAATACTACCATAATGAGAGATTTAAATTTTTCTCTCTCACTTGTGTAGGACGAATATCATTTATAGCAATTCTCGCTTGTATGTAACATACTTAGACCTCACTTCATTCCCCAACCCTTGTAGAGTTGGGGATGTTTTTGTTAGGTCTACATTGCAATACGCTTGGGTTAAAGATTTTTGGTATGTAGAGACATTGCATTGCAACGTCTCTACATAGGATTTGGGGCTTAACTGAACTGTATTGGTATTGGACTCACTGAGAAGCACTATATCTGTGAGGCATACTCTGATTTGCTTTATGCTTGCAGTTGACAGAGCAATAAACCAAACCATTGATTTTGATCTGTCCACACTTGGAGAGGTAATAAACCCTGTGCGGTAAGTTGCTGCTTGATAATATTGAGGTCAAACTTGCGGGAAATTTCGGTGAGGATAGTCTCACCTAGTGCAAAATTAACCTTGAGGTTAAGAGCGCGTAATTCTACAATTTGCGATCGCAGGCTGCGTAAATGCATTTCTATTTGATGCTCATTTTCATTGTAAAATGCCCAGTGTTCAAACTGGGTGGTGTCAAAATTCCCCTCAAACTGTTGATTTAAATGCTCCAGCATATTGAGGTTAAATGCTGCCGTCACTCCCTGGCTGTCGTTATAAGCTGGTTCCAAAATCTGTTTCGGCTTTCGTAAATCTATCCCCAACAAGAAATACTCACCTACTTGTAGGGCTTCTGTAATTTGAGAGAAGAATACATCACATTCATTAGGTGTAAGATTACCTAAACTGCTACCAATAAAACAAATCATCCGGCTGGGTAATTCCGTCGGTAAGAGTTTTGCAAGGGCTAATTCATAAGTTGCCGCTAAAGCATAAACTTGCAGTAAGGGATAATCTCTTAATAACTGCTTGGCGCTACTTTCCAATATACCTGCACACACATCAATTGGTAAGTAGTGCAGGGGATAGTCTAGCTGCTGGTAGGCATCTAGTAAAATGCGGGTTTTGGTAGAATTGCCACTGCCAAGTTCTACTAATTCACAAGCGCCAGTTATCTTGGCAATTTCGCTAGCATACTGTTGTAAAATTGTTGTTTCTGTGCGTGTGAGATAATATTCTGGTAAATCACAGATTAACTCAAATAACTCAGAACCACGGTCATCATAAAAGTAAGAGGGGGGTAGAGATTTAGATGTTTGAGTTAATCCCTTCACTACATCACTCCCAGTAGTAGGTGCAACTATTTGAGTTGCTCCTATCAAACACTGCATCTGCAAGCGTTTTTCAACGGTGTTTTGAGAAGTAACGTTCCTGTTGAGAGCTTTAGATATCGACATTAAACCTCCGTATGCTTGGCGTAATAGATTACCTGTAATGGCAAACCTTTACTCTAATTAGTGAAACACATAGCCATAGCTAATAAAATCATGCTTGAGCAATATTGCTCAAGCTTTAAAGGTATTTTTAGGGATTTCCTGATTCAAATGACAATATAGCGGTTCTCGTTTATGTGAGGTGCAACGGTAGAGGCACGGCAATATCCGTGCTTCTATGTGGTGTTGTTAAGGCTTTGAACTCCAACTTCTATCCTTAGAACTCGAAACTTCATGCTCAGAACTATCTAAGCTTACCCTGAGAACTCGGATGTTCTAAACTGGAACTACATTTAAAAATTAGATCGGAGGTAAGCAATAATGCTACGAACCATTGAAGGAATTTATAAAAATGGCAAAATTGAACTAGCTGAAACACCACAAAATATTACTGAAAGCAGAGTCTTTGTTACTTTCTTAGAAACAAAACCCATGACTTGGCCAGAAACGATTATGCAACATCAAGGTATAGTAGAAAGTATCATTTTTGAGTCCTACCGAGACGAATTGCTACCACCTAACGAAATCGAGTTGTAATGATGGGTTATTTACTCGATACCTGCGTAATTAGTGATTTTCTCAAGGGAGAACAAAATACTCTCAAGCTATTAAAGTCTACTGCTCCTACAGATATTTTTATTTCCTCATTAACTAGTAATGGAGGTGAAGTACGGATTAGCAATCAATCCCCAACATGCCTTGAAAATTCAATCATTGATTGAAACATTATTAGGTTCGATTACAATTTTACCTTTTGGTATGGAAGAAGCAGAACTTGCTACCTAAATTAGAAGTATTTTGAAAACAGCAGGTACTCCTATCGGTTCTTATGATGTGCTGATTGCAGCAACAGCACTAACTCACAATCATATTGTTGTAACATCTAATGTTCGAGAATTTCAAAGAGTACCCAGCTTGCAAATAGAGAATTGGCGTTCTTATTAAATTACATATCAATGTATTGGAAATGGGGCTTTAGAGTATTAATTGTATTTTTAGGGCTATGGCTACTCCTGGATCTGGGTTCCCGCGTGGGAGCAGAGATTTTTTGGTTTCAGGAAGTTGGCTACCTGCAAGTATTTCTGTTAAGGCTAATGACTCGTGGTGTTTTGTGGGTAATGGTGGCTGGGGTAACTGCTGCGTATCTATTGCTAAACCTGGCTTTAGCACAACGGCTAAAATATTCCCAGTCTCTAAAAATTGAGGAAGTTAGGTGTGAGGAAGCAGAACTCACTAGTGAATTAACAAATTTTCTCAGTCCTCATTATCTAAGACGCAACGAAATGCGGATACTTGCACCGCAACGCTTAAAAAAAATGAGATTGCGCGGGTTATTACCCTTAACTCTAGTACTGAGTTTATTGATCGGGTTAATGCTGGCTCACTATGGTCAAATTGTTGTTTCTTACTGGCATTCTCCAGCTAACCAAGGTATTCTACCAATTCCCCCCTTATTTCGACCAGAGACAATCTGGCAACTCTTGAAGCAGATTTTCTCTCAAGTCTCGTATCTTGGTTTAATTGGGGGAGTATCGATCGCAATCTTAATCTATCCCCAATTTTTATTAACTGCGATCGCAGTTTTCTTCAGCCCCATTTTTGCCTTCATCATATTCCAACACTGGCCAAAGGTGCTGCAATATTTTCACCCCACTCTTTTCAACAGCACTGAGCCTTTATTTGGTCGAGATATCAGCTTTTACGTATTTTCCTTACCCTTTTGGGAACTGCTAGAACTCTGGCTGATGGGATTATGTTTGTATGGCTTTATCGCTGTTACTCTCACTTATCTCTTGTCGGCTGACAGTTTGAGTCAGGGGATTTTCCCTGGTTTTTCACCCCAGCAGCAGCGTCATTTATCCGGTATGGGTGGCTTGTTAATGTTGGTAGTGGCTTTTAGTTATTGGCTGAGTCGCTATGAACTGGTGTATTCTACCCGTGGAGTAAGTTATGGTGCCAGTTATACCGATGTGACAGCCCAGTTGCCAGCTTACACCGTCTTGTGCATCGTGGCAGTAGCGATCGCAACTTACCTACTTTGGCGAACATTTTTCTGGAAACCCAAATCTCAGTATCGTCCTTTAGTATTTTACGGATTAGGGGTTTATCTAATACTAGTTGTGGCAGCTGATGTTGTTATACCTGCTGTGGTGCAATATTTAATTGTTCAACCTAATGAGTTGCAACGAGAGCAACCCTACATTCAGCGAACTATTGCTTTGACTCGCAAAGCATTCGATCTAGAGGCGATCGATGCCAGAACCTTCAACCCCCAAGGAACACTGACTGAAGCTGATATTCAAAAGAATGCCTCGACAATTCGGAATATTCGCCTGTGGGATGAGCGACCACTGTTAGAAACTAATCGTCAACTGCAACAAATTCGGCCGTATTATCAGTTCCCCGATGCCGATATCGATCGATATACTCTCAAAACAGATGAAACTTCACGCCGACCACCTGCCCCCCGAAAGCCGCCAGTAACGCAGCAGGAAGCAGTTGAATCAACAGAACGGCGGCAGGTACTGATTGCCGCACGAGAATTAGACTACAATGCTGTACCACAGGAAGCTCAAACATGGGTTAACCGTCATTTAATTTATACTCACGGTTTCGGGTTTACTGTTAGCCCAGTTAATACAGTTGGGCCGGGTGGGCTACCAGAATATTTTGTCAAAGATATTAGCGGTAATAGTAGCGCTCTTACAACTTCTAATGAAGCCGTTCGTCAAAGTATTCCGATTGGACAACCCCGGATTTATTACGGTGAGATTACTAATACTTATGTAATGACTGGCACAAGAGTTAGAGAGCTAGACTATCCTAGCGGTAGTGATAATGTTTACAACTCTTACGAGGGTCTGGGTGGTGTTGAAATCGGTTCAGCGTGGCGACGGTGGCTATTTGCGCTGTATTTGAAAGATTGGCAGATGGTGCTGACGCGGGACTTTTTGCCAGATACAAAAGTGCTACTGCGACGAAATGTCAAGGAAAGAATTCAAGCGATCGCACCTTTCCTCAAATTTGACAGCGACCCTTATTTAGTAGCTGCTGTTGCAAATCTTGATTTACCAAGTAATCCCAGTTATCTTTACTGGATTGTTGATGCCTACACAACGAGCGATCGCTATCCTTACTCAGACACTGGTAGCGATGGTATCAACTACATACGTAACTCAATCAAGGTAGTGATTGATGCCTATCACGGTACTGTTAACTTTTATATTGCCGATCCAAGCGATCCAATCATTGCCACTTGGTCAACGATATTTCCCAACATGTTTAAACCCCTCAGTACAATGCCAGTCAATCTCCGCAGTCATACGCGGTATCCGGTGGACTTCTTCAAAATTCAATCTGAGCGGTTGATGACCTACCACATGACCGATCCCCAGGTATTTTACAATCGGGAAGACCAGTGGCAAATCCCCAACGAAATCTATGGCAGTGAACCTCGTCCGGTAGAGCCGTACTATTTGATTACTAGTCTACCCACTGTACCTTTTGTTGGCGCAGCCTCTGTCTTCGACACGCTGCGCGAACGTAGAGAAGAGTTTATTCTACTTCTGCCTTATACTCCCAAACAACGGACTAATTTAATCGCTTGGTTAGCGGCGCGATCGGATGGCAAAAACTACGGTAGGCTGGTGCTATATGTCTTTCCTAAAGAACGCCTGGTCTACGGGACAGAGCAAATCGAGGCGCGGATCAACCAAGACCCAGTAATTTCTCAGCAAATTTCCTTGTGGAATCGCCAGGGGTCGAGAGCCATTCAAGGCAATCTACTAGTAATTCCCATTGAGCAATCGCTGCTGTATGTTGAGCCAATCTATTTAGAAGCTACACAGAATAGCTTGCCAACTTTGGTGCGGGTAGTGGTGGCTTACGAAAACCGGATTGTCATGGCACAAACATTAGAACAAGCCTTGCAGGCAATTTTTAAACCAGAAGTTACACCAGCCCCAGCGATTATCCGTCCCTTTGAAGAAGCAGCCCCGCCAGGTTAAGCGATTTTAAGTCCCGATAGTTACATAGCAGGTGATAGTGAGCGATTGCCATTAACAAAATTTGTCGCAACAGACATAGTTTAATAGTTCAATATATGTAATAGACACTAAAAGTTAATGGACATGGTACAAAGTAACCAACTAGAGATTCGCCACATTAGTCCTAAAGTGAGGCAGTTGATTCAAATGTACGCCGATGTTAATAACTGTACGCAGCCTGAGATGTTGGAACGTATTGTTTTGGAGTGGAACGCCCAACAAAGCGAGAGCGAACGACCGCCAGGAGACGAAGATGAATAGTTTTCTGCTACCATCTTTAGTCTGCTTTTAGCAAGAGGCTTTCGTTAATTAGGCTCTTTAGTTGTAAAAAATTTTCTAGAGATTGGATCTTGTTTGAGGGATTGAATAAAATCCCTCAAAGTCATCATACTGCCTGTTAAAGTGAACTTAGGAGTGCCATTTGGAGCAACGATTCTCACTTCACCATCTTGGATCTGAATCTTATTTTTAATGCTATCCCATAGAGTATCGAAGCTTTCATCATCGTTGCAACCATTGGCTTCAAGGAATCTTTGGCGGACTTCTGTTTTTAGCGCTAATGCTTCTGCTGCTTGAGTCCGCGCCTCAAAGTGTTTAATTATATCTTCATAAGCACTTTCCCTCAAAGTTTTATTTTCAGCCTGAACTTGCTCTAACTGAGTTTTTATAGCTTGTAGTTGGGACGCTAAAGCGGCTGATTTCTGGTATTCAACTTTTAAGGCTTGCTTTGCATTGGCTAATAAAGCTTTATAGTCTAGCTGATCTTGATTTTTTTCGGATTGCATTTTTATCTCTTGATAAACAGATTTTCGTTGAAAAAATCTCGTCAGTTCTATTATAAAAACTGGCGAGAGTTTAGTAAATATTTTCTGTGTTATCTAAGTATTCCTTATTGTACTAATAATGGTGTTTCCGAGTGAGGATTTTCCTGCATACTACTCAGACAAGAACTAATGTGAGAGCGGATAGCTTTTTCATAAACACTAGTTTGCTGAGTGCGTACCCCTACAGCTTGATATATTAAGTTAACATCTGGGAATTCAGACCAATACATCAAAAAAATGTCTTTAGCTGGAGTAATAATTTCATAATTATTCTCTTGTCTTTTCTTTCTGAGCTTACAATTATTTAGTTGTAATTTTTGTCTGAATAGTTGTTCAAATTCTGAAATTAAATCTGAAGTATTTTTCATGGTTTATACACGTTAAAACGTGTTGATGATGCAAAGACTATCTGGTGATATTACTAAGTATGACACTTCAGATACCTCTTACTATATAGTGTATCAGTTATCGGGTATTTGAGAAGAGGATTCAGACGCAGGGTAATTCGTTGGCTCAGGCTCTGGTAGAAAAGAGGCTGTGCGATCGCTGTGACCTATTGATTGCCCGGATTTCTCACAAAGGTTTAAACGATTAGCCCAAAACGCTTATGCCACTTAGACTTGAGATAAAATACCCCGTTCACATACTGCTGTGATTCATGCAGTGTCTAAAACGCTCAAAATCTAAGCCTGATAAAGGTTTGGTCATAGCGATGCCTACGGCGGCAAGCTACGCAGTGCTTGTGAGAAATGCGGGACTGGGATTTTACCTAGCACAACTCTGGTATTTATTCACTTATACTTACTACCAGTTTCGCGTAGATCCATATTCCTCGGTCGAAGCAAGCTATGCATAGCCTCTGGTAGAGAAGCGGCTTGCCCTGAGGCATCGCTGTTTCAGTGTAGCTAGTTAGCAGAGACACCCTATATAAAATCACCCAGCTAAATCATATTCTCTTTAGAGCCTTAGGGGGCAATCAGTACCTACAGGCTACAGCCTGGGACTTCAAGACCCTCTGCAAAGCTGATTAATTCCAAGTACTCTGGATTTTCTACGAACTTTTTGGCTGCTAGCAATCCGGCAATGCTCCAGGTTTGATAAATTCTAGCTTCTTTGCCAATCAAACGGCCATTGTTGCCATCGTAGTATTCCGGGAATTTATCCTTAAATAAACGCCTTTCGGCAATGGCAATCGCTGCTTGGGCAAGTTCTGTTCGACCTGCTTTCTGCGCTGCTGCGGTAAATAACCACAGCAAAACGGGCCAGTTACCGCCGTTGTGATAAGACCAAGCCCTGTTCTTAGCATCACATCCTGTAACAATTCTCCACTCTAAACCATCTATTGCTGGAAAGCAGATTTTAACAGGCATATAGCCGATCAAGTCTTGCCAACGTTGGGCAAATAAATTCATGATGCTTTGAGATTCTTTTTCGCTTGCTAAGGAAGTTAAAATTGCCATCAGATTTCCCAGAGCAAAAAAGCGAAAATCTATCCGTCCCGGCCCCAGATTTCCCGCTAAATATCCTCCAGTTTCGGGCAACCACTCGGTCAACCAAGTGGGGATTGATTCTGAGTTGATATTGAATTTATTAACAATTTCTTTACCAAATTCGTTATCCTTGTAACGATAAATTTCCCCCAATCGCTTCAGGTCTAGCCAGTAATAATTGCGGATATGATATTTCAAAGATCCCAATCGTCTATTGACTTTGCCAAGGTACGTATCGCCATCCCCATCTGGTAAAAGCAATTCAGTAGCAGCTCTGAGGGATGCATAGAATAATACTTGAATTTCTAGAGGATGTTCGTAGACTCCCATACGACGGTCAATCATGAACGCGCCATCGGGAACTAACATTGTTGGGTACATGGAAAAGCGATGTACCAAGCAAAGATCCAAAATTAACTTGATTCCGGCTTGAAAATCTGGCTGACGCGCTAGGGTTAAATCGCCTGTAGTTTTTTCATAAGCGCGTAGCAAGAGAATCCACCACATACAAGAATCAATTGGGGGAACGCGAGCGATCGCTAGTTCACCAAAATCAGCGACCAAAAATTCCTCATTCCCATTAGAATGTACTTTGAAACTTGCAGGCATTAATCCCGCTCCTGGTTCAAAGCAGTCTATCTGCTTATCATGACTTTGTAATTTCAGTGTTTCTACTAAGAAGTTACGCACAATCTCTGTTTTGCCGTGCATGAGAAACACTAAGGCAGAAGGGACAAAATCGCGGAGAAAGCACTGATCGTAATTGAGTGCATCTGACTCTGCATCTCTGGCGGCTACAGTACCAATGGGTTTTCCCTGGTAATAAATTATCGACTCTTCCAACAATTCCCAGGCTTCTGCTTCGAGCAGACTGTTCTTATCGATCGCGCTAGTCATGGGCGTTTAATTCCACTAATGGTATGTATCGGCTCAATTGTGGAAAGTACGCAAGCCTACCTCAACGAACAGCAGGGGGCAAGGGCGAATCTCCTTTCTGCTCTATCCCCCTTGCTCCCTGTCCCCTTGCCTCTTTTTCAAGCTGACCAGCTTTCTCGGAAGTCAGCATACAGAGTCAATCCACCATCTATAAAGAGGGTTTGTCCGGTGATGTAGGCGGCTTCATCCGAAGCTAAAAAAGCTACTGCGGCTGCCATCTCCTCTGAGGAGCCAGCACGCCCCATTGGGATGTGACTTTCCACAATCGCCTTTTTTTCGGGGTCATCTATCCAGGCTTGATTTATTGGCGTGACTGTTGCTCCGGGGGCAATGGCGTTGACACGAATACCTTGCTTGGCATATTCCAATGCTAAAGTTTTGGTTAGGTTTTCCATACCACCTTTGCTAATGGAATAACTGATATACATCGGTCGCGGAATAATTTCGTGAACGCTGGAAATATTAATAATCACCCCCGGACGATTAACAGACAGGAGGTGTTTAATAGTTTCACGGGCGCAAAGATAAGCGCCCCGGAGATTGACTGCAATTACCCGGTCAAAGTCTGCTGTAGTAACTTCGTGGGATGGACTTTCTGCTTGAATACCAGCATTGTTAACTAGAATATCTAAACTGCCAAATTCCTTGACTACGGTGTTGACCATCTCAACAATGTCTGATTCTTGGGAGACATCTCCCTGAACCGGTAGCGACTTCACACCACAATTTTCGATATTTCCGCAGGCTTTTTGCAATGCCATCTCTTCCGTGTCTGCCGCAGCTTCGGGGTCTTTGCGGTAATTGATGGCGATGTTGCACCCTTCTTCGGCGAGTCTGATAGCGATCGCCTGACCAATACCTGAAGTTGCACCTGTAATTAAAGCATTCTTTCCTTTTAACCCTATCATATTTCCTGCCTAAGCTGCCTTTACTTAAAATTTGCACCAGTCAAAAAATTTTGAATTTTAGATTATTCTTTTGAGTATTAAATTTGCTGTTGTCAACCCCCAATAGAGGTAATTTAAAAATATAAAGGTTCTCGTTTGCATGAAGTAGATTTCATCCCCAACTCCTCTCTTTGCCAAGGAGCTACGGTGTAAACACGATTACCTAAAAATCCTCTAAAACCTCACCCTGTCCTATCGGACATCCCTTTCCTTACTAAGGAAAGGGGCAGGTTTTACACAAGCGAAACCAGGGTGAGGTATCTCAGGGGCAATAGTATTAGTCCCTAGCGCAAATTCGCTGGCACTTTTTCAGGAACTACCCAATAGTAAATAGTTTTGCCCTCTACAGTCAGCGTCTGGTCTGGTTTCCAGTCGCCCATATCGAAGGCATGGGAGACAATGCGAGTACCAGGTTTGAGTTCACTCAATAGCTTGGGACGAAGTTTGAGGTTGATTTCAGGCAGTAAGTAAAGTGTAACTACTGTTGCTTTACTAAAGTCAGTCTTGAACAAGTCTTGTTGGACAAACTTCACGCGATCGGTTACTCCTGCCTTCTGGGCATTTTCATTAGCTTCTTGGACGCGTTGGGGGTCAATATCTATCCCAAAACCCTGCGTACCAAACTTTTGTGCCGCAGTATTGACAATTCTGCCATCGCCACTACCAAGGTCGTAAAGCAGATCATTCTTATCCACTTTTGCCACTTTCAACATTGCATCTACCACTGCCTGTGGTGTAGGCACATAGGGAACATCGCCGGGGCGTTCTTGTGGTTGAGTTGCGGGAGTTGTCGTCGCAGATGGTATTTCGGTTTCGGTCTGACCCGTCAAAGTAGAAGGTTGTGCCCCGACTTCCAAATCTTGCTGTTGCGGCGCACATCCAGCAATTCCCAAGCTGGTAATACTAACGCCTGTAACCAGTAAAAACAGAATTTTTTTGAAGTTCATCAATTTTCTCCTTGATTCAGTAGCTTGTGGTTAGTAGTTAGTAAAACAACTGATAAGTCATCTGATTTTGAATTGCTTATAGGATGAGGTTTAGGTTGCACAATCCAAAATCCAAAATCCAAAATTGTATTAAGTCTTACCTTGGCGATAGTTATTCCAGAACAAAAGGGGGATACCTGCTGCTACAACTAAAACACCTGCAACTGCTCCCACACCTGTATAAACCAAGCTGGAATAAAGCAAGTAAGCGCAAACGGCACAAAAGAGTAATGGTGTGAAAGGATAAAATGGCACACGGAATGGGCGCACTATGTGGGGTTCGCGGATTCGCAATACTAAGAGTGATATCCCGGAAAGCAAGAAGAAGAACCAAAATATCGGGGCGGTGTAATCCACCATTGTTTCAAAGCCTTTGCGGGTGAGCGTGCCTAAAAAAACCAGTGCTAAGGCGATCGCAGCTTGCAACAATAAGGCATGGATAGGACTACTAGGACGTTGTTGCCAGCGCCCCATAAAACTAAATAGCGAGAAATCCTGTCCCAGTGCGAAATTGGTACGCGCTCCGGTAAAGATTGTGGCGTTGGTTGCTCCCAAAGTAGCGATCGCAATCAATACACTGATAAACAAGGCTCCTGGTGCGCCCCAAAGAGAGCGCATTAAATCTGCGGCTACTGCTTCTGACTGGGCCATGTTTGCTAATCCCAATCCCCGCAGGTAAGCCAGATTGATGAGTAAGTAAATGGCAGTAATAATGCCAATACTCCACATTAGCGATCGCACTATATTACGTCGTCCATCTTGAATTTCTGCCGAGATATAAGCTGCTTCATTCCAACCGCCGTAAGAGAGCAGTACAAACACCATCCCCAATCCCCACGTTCCTGATGATGCAGATTGCACAGGGGCGGCAGAATTAGGAATGGCGGTAAGCCCAAGAATTACTACCAGCAACAAACCCAGAACTTTCGCAGCACTCAGCAAGTTTTGTGTCCACTTCCCCTGCTGCAAACCGACGATGTTCAAAGCAGTTAAAAGTGCGATCGCTATGGCTGCATAAATAGAAGACGAAAACGTTCCTAGCCGCCATATCTGAGAAACATAATCGCCAAAAACAAATGCCAACAGGGCAATAGAACCAGTTTGAATCACTGTCATCCG
The DNA here is from genome assembly GCF_035638895.1 of Nostoc sp. Classification (GTDB taxonomy): domain Bacteria; phylum Cyanobacteriota; class Cyanobacteriia; order Cyanobacteriales; family Nostocaceae; genus Nostoc. The sequence continues at coordinate 19,832 of NZ_DASQZC010000128.1, forward strand.
GGCCCAGGCAAATAAAAAGGCGACTCTTCGCCCGAATGCACGTTTCAAATAATAGTAAGCACCACCAACATCGGGATAGGCTGTCGCCAACTCTGCATAGCACAGCGCTCCTATCAGAGATACCACACCACCAATTAGCCAAAAAAGCATTACAGCAATATCACTGCCTGCTTGATTTGCCACTAAAGCCGGGGTTTCAAAAATCCCCGCCCCGATGACAATACCGACAATCAGAGCCACTGCGTCTGGTAATCTTAGCGATGGCTTAGGTGCTGCCACTTCTGTTGTTGCTGACTGCTGAAGCAAACTGTAGTCTTTACGTCTACTCACATTACTTCCTTATTAGTGTGGAGTGGGGACTCGCCGCTTTGTTTCATCTTTTTTGCACTGTTTTACCTATATCTCTATGGTTCAAAACAAATGTGACTCAAAAATGACAATTATCAGTGATATGCCTACAAACGGGAATATCCATCTCGCCACATTCAGAGCAATCTCTGTACAGCGATCGCTCCAATTTCTATTGCTAGACAACATCTATGGTTTTGATAACAATGGCAACTTAATATTAGACAAGGAACAATGCCCCAGTTTACTGTTAAGTCCCTAATCTCACCTATCTACCTCTGATTTCTTTCAGAAGTATTTACATTGTTAACTTGTGTTAATTCTGGTAATAGGCTAGAAAATTTAACTCAATAAAACGTCTTCCTTGAGTGGGATTTATAGTGGTCTAGAGAATGATTGACTCATAGCAGGTAATCGTGCTTAGTTTTATCAAATAGCTAGAGTAAGCGATCGCCTAAAACTTCAGATTAAATAACAAAAATCTTTTTTTACCTTTATTCCTTTAGTATCTGCTACTGGGAAAAAGTAAAATATCTATCAATTCGCCAATCACCAAACCTAATATTGCTATGACTGTTAAAATCCAAAATGAATCTAGCTTGTCGAAGCCAGAAAAGCGCATTTCCAAATCAGCTAGAAGCGTAGTTGCTAAGGGTATGAGAAAAAGCCTTAATAATAGCGACCAAGTTGCTACAAAAGCAATTGATATACTTAAAAATAATATAATAGCTAAAGTTTTAGATCCAAATTCACCTAAACGCTCTAACCAAGAAATACTTTTCCGCACTATAGCTATAACCATAGCAGCGACAAAAGCTCCTACTAACCAAATAATATGATGAGCAGCAAGATACCATCCCAGGAGAGTATAAGCCAGCCATAGTAATACTAAAGGCATCAAAGGAATCCTGTTAAAAAATTCCACATTCATACTGCCAAAGCTTGTCAAAAGACCAAGTTAATATCTTAATTGTAGTCAAAGTTTGTTACCACTTAAATATCTAAATATATCAACTTTGCTCAGGATATTCCTCTACCTACAGGACAAATTTAAGGACATACTCTTTCGTTGTGACAAAAAAATGTATATAGGTTTACTGTAATGTTTCTATTGGGATATTTGAACCTTAAACGCTTAGAAGGTAATACGCTTGGGTTAGTGCCTAAAACCTTAAGTTGCGTAGGTTTGGTTGAGGAATAAACCTAACAGATCGGGGGCTTTGTTAGGTTATGCTTTGCATAACCCAACCTACAATTTTTTATTAAGCCAAGCGTATTGGCTTACAAGGTCTATAGCAACAACAGCTTGCTAAATCAAAAAAAAATATACTTAGTAAGATAAAGTTATATTTAAAACATATATAACTACCTCAAGAACAAAGGTACTAGATTCTAAAATACTAGTAACGTATAAGTAAATTGATTTTGATTCTCAGCTATTTGCCATGAAATTTAATCAAAAGGTAGTCCTAATTCACCGTGTACAACTTTGACAACTGTCCACAATAGTGTTGCATGTCTCAAGCTCATGGTAATATTATTTTACTGTTAGGAGATATTATTTTATACATCAATTCTCAAATATGCTGAAACAGTTAGTTAAGTGCGCTACCTCCAAAAAAGAAAAATTATTCAACCCACCAAGGAAAACTAAAAAAGCGCCAACGTGCAAAGCACAGAGCTTTTAAAATTCTGCTTATATAAGGTACTAAATAGCTCAGAAAGTCCTCTTTGAGAAATCATTAAAGCTAGCTAAGAAGGTATAAAACCCTCTTAAAATGGCAAAAAATTAGATAAGAGTAAATAGAAAAGTTTTGACACTAAGTCAGTTGTTTTTCGTATATCTAAAAATATCGAAAAGCCAAATTTCTCTTGTCAATAAGACATTAATATTGGTGGGTAGTTACCTATATAAAATTCCTATTTCATTGTCGAAAACTTAAGCTACCTCGACCAAATGAGGGAAACACTTAAATCTAAAAAATGATTTAGGACTGCTAGATCAATCTTGATTTAGTAATGACTCGATTCTTAACAACGTTAGCAAAAGTAACAGGAAAAACATGAATATTATTGTTCGTTTGGTTGGAGCGATCGCTCTCCCAATATCTGCGATCGCTACGATGTCTACTATGGCAATGGCTAATGACAAGCCCCTGCGTGTCGATACCCAGCAGACTCCTGCTGCTTCTCAACAGAAAACAACGCAAAGGATTTGCTCTTTAGATCCCATTGATGATTTATTACCTCCAGTACAGACAAAGGCAAGTAATTCTTTGCTTTCTTACCTTGCAGAACAGGGTTTTATACAGAATCAAGAGGGTTCTTGGGTCTGTTATGCGAACGATCCTAAAAAAGAAGGGCGTTACTTTACCCTATTTAAGGTTAAACAAGTTGATGGCAAGCTTATAGCAAGTTCTTTCCTAGATGAGGGCAGTTTGATTCAGGGACAGGAAAATCGTAGTTTGGACTTCTTTCTGATGCTGATTAAGCGTCATACGAATACTAGTCCAGAGAATCGTCAAGGTATACGTAGGTATTTAGAAGCCTTTGTCTCGTTAGTAAAAGAAGGCAAGATCAAACCCACACGTCGTGGGTTTCTTTTCGACCAACCCAACCGGGGATTAGTCTTATATCACACGCTCTCTTCAGGAAATCTCAAAGGTACCGGAATCACAATCAACATTTCTTTACCTAAGAGTTGAATGAACTAGGGAGTGGGGAGTGAAATGAGTATAGATGGGGATTCAAACCTTACTCAACTCGTAAAGAAATTTTCTCCCAATCCCTAATCATAGCTACCAAGGATAGGAATGCTGTTTGCAGACTCGGTGAGTCTGCGGTATTGCTGCGACCCATTGGATTTATAGAGCTATTAATATCAACCCCACGGACTGAAAGAGGGACGTGAACAACCAATGAAATTGCTGTCATTTAGTGGAGGTGCATCTTGCCTAAATCAATTGTTCAAAGAATTGCAATGACGTTTGCGGAGCGTCTGTCTGCGACACGCTGCGCGAACGTAGAGAAGGCGGTTCGGTTTACAACCATCGTATTCTCATCTGTTGCAGTAGTACTCACTACGTGTCAGTCTGCTTTTGGACAGCTCAATATTGGACGCTATGGTATCCAACAAGGACTGGAGTATGAGTATCTCCAGTACCAAATCAATAACCAGAATCTGAGCCAGATGCGAGTCATTCCTGGATGTGATGTGGGATTTGGTCTGACCTGCAATAAAACTGGATCGGTAATTCAGCGATTACTAGATTCAAACGAGGGGACTAGCTATCAAAACCTCTTGATACGAGCAGCTGGTGGCGAGGAAAACTTCCAGAATTTCGCTAGCTTTTACGGTAACAATCCCAATCTCTCTGAAGTGCCTTACGCCTCATTTTGGAGAAACCAATCCCCCGCAATCATGGATAGTTCTCAATACCTTCTTGGACAACCTGTTGGCCGGAATCCAGTAGAAGGACTCGGACTTGTAACCAACCAGTTCTACTGGTCACCATACTCAGGAACCAATAACTCGGTTAGTCTCCGTAATGGATTACTAGACTTGAAGTTGTCATACGGACGACTACTCTTTGAAGAAGCCTCAAAAATCCCTAACATTAAGGAGCAGATTCAGTCTTTAGGTTTGTCGCCAGAGATGACGAATTTCTATTTCAATAAAATCTCTACGGGCTTGAATGCGTTGAATTCTGGAAATCCAAACCAACTCCAACAGAGGATTTTTGAAGTACTATCCTTTCCATACTCTGAAAATGGTGGGGAACTCGGACGTCCCATTAACGCGATTCCACAGGAATTTAGTCAGATATTGGGAGAAGAGATCCCAGGAGATATATTGCTGAGTGATAATCCCCTAGCATTGGATGGAGAAGTAATGGGCCTCGATACTTCCCCTGCCTTTATGGGAGATGTTTTGGTACAAGAGAGTCCTGATTCCTTTCCACTCTGGCCAATATTCGGAATTGGGGGTCTTGCTTTAATTCTGCTTCTACTAATGAATGGCGATAATTCCTCAGCTCAAGCATCTGTTTCTTCAGAAAATCCACCTTTATCTCTCACCCCTTCAGGCGAATGCGATCTGACTCCCAGTGGTAATGGTTTTGATCACACACAGATCATTGAGGTTCCGTGTAATGTTACTCCTAAAACCCCTACCGAAGTGAAGAAGGTAGTGGAACCATCAATGATCAAAGCGCTTTTATTGCTAATTGTTCTACTATGCATAGTCCGTTACAAACATCGCTCTTTAAAAATCCGTAATTCATAATTCTTCCAGCAGCTTTAATTTCTGTAAGGTTACAGTAATGCTCATTGGTGTCAACTTAAGGTAGAAGTCATGTCTCGCCTGAAACTGAAGTTCCAGGCGAGTCAGGGAGCCAACAGTTAAGCTATTTCTAGGCTTTTGTTGACACGTATGAGTAATGCTGTGTGCCTACAGTGCAAGTCTATTTACCTGGCGATCGCTTGTAAAAATATTCAGGGCTTACGCAACTGGCAATATTGCGTAGGTTTTGCCTAAAAAATAACTCTAATGTAGGTTAGGTTGAGGAATATAGACCCTTTCGCGCATCGTCTCGTAAAGTCGTCTTTAGACAACTTTCATCACTATTAGACTCAGAATTCATTCTAAGGCGGGCTAGATGAGCACTCCAAAAGCCCCATCTTCAGCGAAAACTTTCTACTAGATAAGCTGCCAATAACTTACAAAGTCGCATGATTCTGATGTTCAGAAACTTTTAAAAGTATTTTTGCATATATTTTAACATAAAAACATCTACTTATAAGCTCATAATCTAATTTCTCCCCTTGGGTATATAACTTAAAAATATAAGCAAAACTCTTGGCAGATATACCTGAAGTTTTATTTTGCTAAACCTATAATTAAACCCTTATAAACATTAGAACTTGGTCTACTGAAAAATGTGTAGTAATTTGTTTATTAAAAAACAGATCAATAAACTTAAACCCTAAATATCGTTATATTCCAAAATTTTTGGATCTTTACATCTCTAATATGGAAGATTTATAACTTTGTCATAATTTAGGTAAAATTAAGTCTTGTTTATAAAATTATGCTGAATTTCCTTCTTCAAAAAATGACTATATATTCCTAAAGAAACAGTCTTATCAACCTAATTTCGATGACACAGTAATAGCGAGAATATATTTTCAAATAACTAGCTAGTGAACTTGCTATTAAAAATCAAGAGACTAAAGACATATAGTAAAGGTAAATAATATGTATCATTCTCAAATGTTGCCGACAAATGTAGCAACCAATAGTAATTTACATCAAGTAATCGTGAGTGAAGCAACAAAAGATAAAGCACAAACGCATGAATTAACTGTTACTGATATAGCGATATCTTTATCCCCTGTTGGCTTTGTAATTAGTTGGATGGTTTTTTTCCTAATATTGCGAAAAATCCGGGCACTTTTAGATTATAAAATGGTGTTTCCTGCCAAAACTTTACACAAACTTCCCTGTAAAAAATGCAGCTTTTATTCCAATAATCATTATCTAAAATGTGCGGTAAACCCTTCTATTGTTCTCACTGAAGAAGCGATGAATTGCTCTGAATACTCACCCACTAAGAAAGATTCTTCCTCCAAAAATCCTTTTGTCTAGATATAATAATTATTAATCTGATACTACACGAGTAAAAGAAGCTACATATCAAGTAAGTTCTTTAGCTGGTAACGCCTTGGCTCGGATAGCGATCGCCTGTCTTTGTCCGTCACGTTTATCTAGCTGTACCCTGATTAAGTTGAATTACTAACCAAGTGAGATAAGTACCGAAAACGCTATATCTCCGTAATGCACCGCAACAGTTGAAGATGGTACGTTACTACTTACCCATTATTCAGCTTAGTTTTAATCTGTCTGTAGATAGCTGCAATGTTGCGAGCATCATCAATGCCACGATGGTGTGTACCTTTTAATTCTATCCCCAACTCATTGAGAGCCTGTGCCATGCCAAATTTTTTAGATACACTAAGATAATCTGAAAACTCCTCTTTGATATTGATGTGTTCGGAACTAAAAAGATAAGGGAAATTATGAAACGCGCAATCTTGAATAAATTGCTTTTTATCGTAATTGCCCCAAGAACAAAAAATATGATTGGGAAATGAATAAATCCATTCTTTGAAGCGATAAATTGCCTCTATAAATTTTGGTGCTTTGTCAACATCTTGCTGACTAATACTAGTCAATTCGGTGCAAAAACCTGTTAATTGCGGATGTCTCACAGGTTGAATGAATTGCTGAAACTCAGAATCAATTTCCCAGGTTATTCGATTGAGCATCACTGCACCGATTTCGATAATTTCCATTTCATGGCGAGGAATAGTCCCACTCTCAGAGCATGTAGCTTCTAAATCGACTATCAAATAATAGTAGGATATTTTAGTTTCCATATTAGATATTAGTAATAAATTATATTTTTATTTAGCGAGATAGGGAATTTAGATTGATGAAAAAGGTTTAACCCAACGAAGTTGAATAGCGACATTAAGAGCGATCGCACCTAACGCAAACCACAATACACTTTCTCCCGCCAACACCAAAAAAGGCCAAATTGTGCTATTAGAATTCCAGCCAAGTTCTATCTGAGTTAATCCCCGCACCAAGCCAAAGGCCAGTACACCACCAGCTTTGAGTTGGGAATTTTTATCTGAGCGGATGATATAGCGGTAGGTGACACCAAATAGTAAGCCAGTAAAAGTTGCAACTGCACCACTTACGCACAAGTGCCAGTCAAGATCATTTTGCAGACATGCGAGCGTCTGAAAATGCTTTGCCAGTACCAAAGTATTCAACAGACTAGAAAGAGCAAAAGCAAAACACACAGATAAACCCCCAATTATTCCAGCTTTCAGGGATTCTAGGCGTTCTGCCATCAGTTGAGCATCTAAATTTGAGTTCACTCTATATAGGTAGGGATTAGATATTAGGATTTTCCTTACTCTTCAGTATGATAAATGCTAGACCAGCTTTGTAATTAATTAAATGCTGCCCTTATGCGGGAATTTTGATAATAAACTCGCTTCCCATACCTGATTGAGAATTCACTTCTAATACACCTTTGTGTTTCTCTACAACTATTTGATATGCGATAGACAAGCCAAGTCCAGTACCTTTACCAACGGTTTTTGTGGTAAACAACGGTTCAAATAAGCGCTTTTTTAACCATTCAGGAATACCAATCCCATTGTCAGCAATCCGAATTATAACCAATTGTTCAGAATCTATTTCTGTTGCAATTTTAATCTGAGGAATTAGATTGATCATTTTGCCCTGCATTATAGCTTCATCAAGAGCATCAATTGCATTTGCCAGAATGTTCATAAATACTTGATTCATCTGCCCTAGATAGCAGTTTACGTCCGGTAATATTCCATAAGTTTTAATAATTTCAATAGCTGGACGATCGCCATTAGCTTTGAGGCGGTGTTGTAAAATCATTAGTGTACTATCTAGACCTTGGTGCAAATCAGCAAATATTTTGGTATCACTATCCGAACGAGAGAAGTTGCGGAGTGAATTAGAAAGGTTCTGAATTCGTTCGCTTCCTACTTCGAGAGAGTTCAAAATTTTTACCATATCTTCAATAACGAAATTAAGATCCAAATCCTTAATAGCAGTGGTAATTTTGGCTGTTGGGTTTGGATACTCTTGTTCATACAATAAAAGCAACTTCGTTACTCCTGAAATATATTCTTGCAAGGGTGGAATATTGCTGGAAATAAAGTTGATGGGGTTGTTGATTTCATGGCCAATACCAGCGATTAACTCTCCGAGTGTTGATAGTTTTTCTTGCTGCACCAGTTGGACTTGAGCTTGTTGCAAAGCCTTGGTGCGATCGCTAACTTGTTGTTCCAAAGATTCATTCAATTGCTTAAGTTGTAAATGTACCCGCACTCTAGCAATGACTTCCTCGTGTGCAAACGGTTTTGGGATATAATCTACCGCACCAAGGGAAAATCCCTTGGTTTTACTTTCCGTATCCGCTAAGGCAGTCGTGAAAATAATCGGAATATTCTGGGTAACAGGATTGGCTTTGAGGCGGCGACAAGTTTCAAATCCGTCAATACCGGGCATTTGTACATCCAGCAAAATCAACTCTGGTTGATTGCGTTCGGCTTGAGCGATGGCACTTTCTCCATCGACTGCAACACGGAAACGAAAACCCTCACAATTGAGTGCTTCACACAGGACAGATAAATTTGTCGGATTATCATCCACAATCAAAATAAATCCGTTATTTGCAGTTTTGCCCATGATGAATTTTAAATTGGAATTTAACTAAAATTAATTGATGTATTCTTGAATAAAATAATTCAGGAGCCAGGAGTCAAAATGGGCTAAACGCCCCGCTACCGCTAACAGAATCGAATCAGCATAGTAAGTTAGTAACTTACTAACTTACTGAAGCTATTGATTAGGAAATTGGTATACTAATAAAACAAACTGATAGACTTTTTACTAAACCATCAAGCATTGAAATGTTTTTGCAGTTTGTCTCATTTATTCTGACTCTTGAATACTTACAATAAAAGTTTCCAGACGTTTGAGTTGAAAATTACTAGCAAGTTGGACAATATGCTGGGTAAAAATGCTTAACTGCTCATCAGATGTAGAAAGTTCCTCAGCAAGTTCTAAAACTTTTTGAATATCACCGTCTTGTGTCAGATAGAGTAACTCTTGTAAAACCTCTTTAGCAGGATAAATCATCTCATTTGATTGATTTAAACCACCTGTATAGGTTTTTTTGATTGCGTCTACCTTAACGTCAAAAATCCATTCCAGTTGCAAAAATTTTCGTAGAATTTCCAGCAGCGTTTCAGCTTCTACAGGCTTTGGTAAAAATGCATCTGCACCTACATCAATACTTTTGTGCTGGTCGATTGCAAATACGCTGGCTGACGAAGCGATGATAGCAATCTCTTTAAATGGCCCAGGCTGACGCAAACGTTCGATCAACTCAAATCCATTTAATATAGGCATCACTAAGTCAGTGATAATCATGTCTGGTTTGTAGAGTAGAGCCTGTTCCCATGCTTCCTCACCCTGACTAGCTTCTACAACAGTAAACCCAACAGGCTCTAGTAAATTTACGATTACTGATCGGTTTTCCCATTTGTCATCCGCAATCAAAATGGTGCGCCTTTGTCCTTCATAACCAATAATAGTTCCCTGCTCAACCACTCTGGAAACCTTTGCCCAGTCTTTAGATTCTGGCAATTTTGCTTCAAACCAAAAAGTGCTACCTTTGCCTAAAGTACTTTGCACCTGAATTTGACTACCCATCAACAAAACAATTTTTTGGCTAATTGCTAATCCCAAGCCTGTACCTTCAGATTGTCTTTTCTGATTTCCCACTTGCTCAAAGGGCTGAAAGATTTTCTCGGCTTGTTCAGGGATTATACCCGTGCCGGTATCTATTACCTGAAAGCGAATTTTGTAGTCAGTTTTTCCATTGACGTTTGCTTCTTGATCGATGACATGAACTTTGAAAATGACACTACCTTGATTAGTAAATTTGATCGCATTACTAAGCAAGTTAATAAGTACTTGTCGCAAGCGTTTTTCATCAGCATGAATGCCCATTGGCAAATCAGGATCGAGTTCGACCTGAAATATGATTACCTTTTGTTCTGCTCGGATGCGGCAAATTTCAGTTACGCTATCTATAAAGGCAGGCAAGTAGAAATCAACAGGATACAATTCTAGTTTTCGAGCTTCTATTTTGGAGAGATCCAGCACATCATTAATTAGGGTTAAAAGATGGGAACCACATTGATAAATGATGCTGACTCCTTTACGTCCTTTTTCACTTAAAGATTCTGTGCGTTGGAGAATTTGTGTATAGCCCAGAATACCGTTAAGAGGTGTGCGTAGCTCATGACTCATATTGGCGAGAAATTCACTCTTGGCTTGGCTGGAGTTTTGGGTGACTTCTTGTGCAATGCGTAGTTCTTTCTCGATGCGCTTGCGCTCTACAATTTCAGTTGAAAGCGCTCGATTGATAACTTCTAACTGGGCTGGGCTGGGTAGTGCCAGAGCTTGAGGCATGAGATAAAATAACGCAAATGCCGTATATATCGAAATAATGGCAGTTAAAGCTTTCAAACCACCTGCAACCCAATAGTTTGGATGCCAAAGCGTCCAAATATCCATCAAGTGTCCAGTACCGCAGGCAATGATAAAAGCACCAAATAACAAAAAGACTCCATTGAAAGGAACGTCTTTGCGCTTGGAAATAAAGTAAATCAGTAGGAAGGGAATGGAATAATAGGCAAGAGCGATCGTGGCATCAGAAATAATGTGGAGCCAAACTAATCCAGTTTTCCAGAGATAACAATGTCCGTGGGCAACAAAACCATTAGAGTGGAAAGGATAGTTGAAAAACGTCGGCATGATACTAGGGGTGGCTAGATTTGAAATATATACGCATAACCCTAGTATTCCCAAACTATCAAGTGGGAAAGCGCGATCGCTAATTTTTTATATTTGTCTTTATTAATGCCTGAAGTACTAGCGTACCAAGAAAAAAGGGTGTATCGTTTGCGTAAGTGTAGCCCGTCGTAGACATCGCACACCCAACTTATACCATTTTGGATTTTAGATTTTAGATTGGAAACCGCTTAGTATATCTGGATTTTCTCTGTCCATCTGTCGGAATCATTTTTAAAATTGGTATTAGAATTTCATTTATAAACAAATCTGAGCCTGCACAATCCCTGTATGATAAATATTAGAAACCTTTTGTAATTATTTGAAAAGTGGGACTATGGAGATTTTGACACTAGGTTGGGTATCACTGTTAGTTGTGTTTACTTGGTCAATTGCAATGGTAGTTTGGGGACGTAACGGACTGTAGAGGCATCGTGGAAAGTCCATTTTTGAGTATTTTAACTTTAGTTGCCGCAGTGCTACTCGTAGTAGTCACTGGTGGTATTGGTTATTTGACCGTGGCAGATTGGCGCGATCGCCGTCGCCGAGATGATGACAAACGCAGCAGCCGCAGCGCCACTCCCAAGCGGCGATAATTTTCTCGTGGTTGAGAAATGTTTTTGTAGGGACACGATAATATCGTGTCCCTACACTATTTTTCTGGCATTCCCAGGAAATAACTGTTACCTTTGCGATCGCAACGGGAATCATGAGATAGAAGACTTTCAATATTTAAAGTCCCATTGGGAATGGAAAACTCCTCTACTACTCAACCCATAGAACCAAATTCAGAACAGCAAGAATCTCATTCAGATGTGACACTCTCCCTGCGTCAGAATGAGCAACAAAAAGCCTTATCTGGAGTTATTGCCCGCATCCGCGAGTCTCTAGATATAGAAACCATCTTCAAAATTACAGTCACTGAAGTCCGCCAGCTTCTGAAAAGCGATCGGGTTGGCGTGTTTCGTTTCTATCCTGATTTGGCATGGGAAGGGGAATTTATCTATGAAGATGTGGCAACAGAATGGGATTCGGTACTAGCAGCCAAATTGCGCGACCACTGCTTTAGTGAGGAGTTCGCAGGGCTATATCAGCAAGGTCGGATTAGAGCAATAGCTGATATTTATCAAGTTAATGCTAGTGATTGCTACATCCAGATTTTAGAAAGATTCCAAGTACGTGCTAGTATAATTGCCCCCTTGATCAAAGGTAAAGATTTATGGGGATTGTTGTGTATTCATCAGTGTAGTAGCCCTCGGCAATGGGAAGCATCAGAAATTGAGTTTGTGCAATTAATCGCCGGACATCTGGGAGTTGCTTTACAGCAAGCAGATTACCTAGAACAAGTAAAACTACAATCAGCAGAACTAGCACAAGCAAAAGCCAGAGAAAAAGCAGCCCAATGGCAAAGAACCATCGCTATAACCATTGAGAAAATTCGTCAGTCTCTAAACTTGGAAAACATTTTCCACACAACCACCGGAGAACTTAGGCAGCTGCTAAATGCTGACCGCGTGGCTATTTATCGCTTCAATCCCGATTGGAGTGGTGAATTCGTGTTTGAATCAGTAGCAGAGGGCTGGATTTCCCTGATAGATGAGCAATTTCACCGGCCAGAAGTGAGTGAAAACGTCAGTGAATGCAGCGCCAAAGATTTAGCTAAACCTCCAGTCGCTGACACCTACTTACAAGATACAGAGGGTCGTAGCTTCAGTCGTTGTGAAGTTTACCGTGTTTGTAAGGATATTTACAATTCGGGCTTTAGCGACTGCTACATTAAAATCTTAGAGATATATCAAGCAAGAGCTTATGTGATCGTTGCCATTTACCACGGTAACAAGCTCTGGGGCTTGCTAGCAGTATATCAAAATGCCAGAACCCGTGATTGGCAAAAAGATGAGGTTTACTTGCTTACCCAAGTGGGTACACAATTAGGTGTAGCTTTGCAGCAAGCGGAATTTATCCAACAAATGCAAACCCAAGCAGCAGAGATTAGCAAAGCTGCCGAAAGACAAAGAGCGTTAGCGAACACCGTAGAAAAAATTCGTCAGTCTCTTGATATTGAAGCTATTTTTAAAACCACAACTCAAGAAGTCCGTCGGTTATTACAAGTGGAACGAGTAGCAATTTATCGCTTCTATCCTGATTGGAGTGGCGAATTTGTCGCTGATTCTATTGTTGATGGCTGGACACCAATGGTTAAGCCGCAGCCTGTGACAGAAGGCGTTTTTGTACAAGGAAAGCAAGCGGGTAAGTATGCACGAAATGAAGTTTTTGTGCCAATTTCTCAGGGCGAGAAGTTGTGGGGATTGCTAGTGGCTTATCAAAATTCCCAGCCTCGCTATTGGCAAGATGAGGAAATCAACTTATTGGCACAAGTTGGCGCTCAATTGGGGGTAGCATTACAGCAAGCTGAGTCTTTGAAACAGATGGAGGTGCAGACCCAAAAACTGGCTCAAGCTGCTACACGAGAACGGAAAGCAGCCGAAAGAGAAAAAGCATTAGCCGCAACGGTGGAAAAAATTCGCCAGTCTCTTGATATTCATACCATCTTTGCCACCAGTACAGAAGAAGTCCGGCGACTATTGGAAGTTGATCGAGTGACAATCTATCGATTCGGGGCTGATTGGAATGGCGAATTTGTTGCTGAGTCTTTAGCTCAAGGTTGGACACCAATAAGGGAAATTTTACCTGTAGTTACAGATGATTACTTACAAGAAACGCAAGGCGGAAGGTTTGCTAATGCCAAAAGTTGTGTCATTAAAGATATTTACAGCGCCAATTATTCTATTTATCATATTGCCCTGCTTGAGCTAATGCAGGCTAGGGCATATATGATTGTGCCGATTTTTCAGGGTGAGAAACTTTGGGGATTACTAGCAGCTTATCAAAATATCAAACCCCGTGATTGGCAAGAGGATGAAGTAGATTTGCTGATGCAGATTGGTACTCAGCTGGGAGTAGGACTTCAACAAGCAGAATTACTTAAACAGACTCAACGTCAAAAAGAAGAACTTACCCAGACTATTAAAGAATTACAAAACACTCAGAGCCAGTTGATTCAAAGTGAAAAAATGGCAGGCTTAGGGCAGTTAGTTGCTGGTGTAGCGCATGAAATTAACAACCCGATTAGTTTCATTTACGGCAACATCACCTATGTTACGGAACATACCGAAAATTTATTTAAATTACTGCGCCTTTATCAGAAACAGCATCCTAAGGCAACAGGAGAAATTCAAAAGCAAGCAGCAGCACTAGATTTAGATTTCATTAGTGATGACTTGCCCAAAATTCTGACTTCAATGAAGATAGGGGCAGAGCGAATCTCTCAACTCGTCTTGTCATTACGAATTTTTTCTCGACTTGACGAAGCCGGAATAAAGCCCGTTGACCTTCATGAAGGCATCGACAGTACTTTGTTGATTTTACAACATCGACTGCAATCAGAGACTAATTCTCTTGCTATTGAGGTAGTTAAGCAATATGGTGAATTGCCCCCAGTAGTCTGCTATCCAGCGCAGATGAATCAAGTGTTTATGAATATTCTCAACAATGCGATCGATGCACTAGAAAACTCAGCAACTTCTGGAAAAATAATTGCCGATCCTAAAATTTTGATTCGTACAGAAGTCATCGAAGGGAATACAATTCTGATTTGGATTGCCGACAATGGTTGTGGGATTCCAGAGATGATGCGATCGCGCATTTTTGAACCTTTCTTTACCACCAAACAACCTGGACAAGGTACTGGCTTAGGTTTATCTATTAGCTACCAAATTATTGTGGAAAAACACGGCGGTAATATCAAGTGTGTTTCTGAACCTGGCAAAGGCTGTGAGTTCTGGATAGAAATCCCGATGAAACGAACAGTTAGTTAAAAAAATCAGGCGATGCCAACTCTTGGAGACGCTACGCATAGCAAGATTTCCGTAGGGGTAAGGCGCAACTCTTGGAGAGGCTACGCTAATCCACACTCTGAAATAACAGAAATAATGTTAAAATTATATATCCATAAAGGAGAAGATTATGAGCAATCAATCTGTTCATAAAACTAATAGTCTCTATGCACAAGATTATCATTTGTGGTTAGAACACACTGTTGATTTATTAAAAAATAAAAAGTTTTTAGAACTAGAGTTAGAAAATTTAATTGAAGAAATTGGAAGTATGGGTAGAAGTGATAAAAGTGCTTTAAGGAGTAATCTTAGAGTGCTTTTAATGCACCTTCTCAAATACAAATTTCAACCCCAGAACCGATCCAATAGCTGGTTATATACAATTTATGAACATCGTCAAAGATTACAAGAAGCATTTGTCGATAGTCCTAGCTTAAAATATTATTACACGGAAGTTTTTGACAGTTGTTACCAACACGCTAGAAAAGAAGCATCTATTGAAACAGGGCTTCCTCTGTCTATTTTTCCTAAAGACTATCCTTTTTCTATTGATGAAACCTTAGATTCTGACTTTTTCCCAAGTTAATCATAATCGCAGAGTAGAGATTTTGCAGGCGATGCCTTCTCTATGAGACGATAGTATTTAAATCTTTGACTGCTTGATCAGAAAAAGAGTAGTTACTCATTTTTGAGACTCAGCAATTTTATTGATTTTTTCTTGTAGTTGAGCAAATACTGTCTCACCATCTGTAACCTCTCCTCTAGCAATTTGTTCCTTTCCAATCACTATTTTTTGTCGAAGTTCTTCCAAACGTTGTTCTCGTGCTTGTAGCAATTTCAATGCTTCGTTCATCAATTCTTCTGCATTAGCATATCTCCCAGTTTGAATTTGGGATTGAATAAACTGCTCATGCTCAGGTTTAAGGGAAATATTCATTCCAAATAACCCTACTAAATTTACTATATTCAAATTTTATCGCTAATTGACTTGACGAACGAATACGGCTCAGTTTCCAACTAAAAGATTAATGCGATTTACGTCCAACACGATAAGCAACATCAGCAGTTATTTTGGGATTACCAATATTTTGAAACTTTTCAAAATATATTTCTAAGTCATTTTTATCTTCATGATAAGGTAAAGATATTTTACCTGTTTTATTGTTGATAATATTAATACTATTGTCTTTAGCCAGTTTATCAAACCAACCGTAAAAATTGGGGTTATTATTATCAACAAATAAGAATAATGCTCCTGGTTTAGCTTGACTAAATAAGTTGGCAA
>NZ_DASQZC010000129.1:0-4488 GCF_035638895.1 Nostoc sp.
CTACTTCTACCAAGCTTTTGACCTTGTGTGTTCATAACCTCCACTGGCATTCCCTTACGCAATTGAGGCCCTTGCTGTAATGGCACAGAGATATTGACTTCTAAAGGTCGATTTTGCGCGATATTAACTAATTGTGTAGAAATATTAACTAAATCACCTACTTTCACAGCCATTTTGCCAACTGTGCCACTAAAGGGAGCGGTAATTTTATCGGACTGGAGATTCCCTTGTTGTTTGGGAATATTTACATTAGCTTGCTGCAAAGTTTGTTCAGCCTGCAATATGTTGGCTCGTTGTGCTTGAATTCTAGAATCAATTGCCTCAAGATTAGCCTTAGCATTGGCGAGCCTATTACCAAATTGATTGCGAGTCTGTCGAGACACGGCTCCTTCTTCAGCTAGGGTGACAAACTTTTCGTAATTCTGCTGGTACAATTGCACATTTGCAACGTAGGATGGTCGTTGTGCTTCCAAAGATTTGAGTGTAGCGCGGGCATTTTCCAGTTGCACTAAAAATCCTTGAGGCACAGCATTGCTTCCACTGATACCTGCTTGTGGCATAGGATCTACTTGGAGAATTGCCGCTCCTGCTGCGACTCGATCTCCCGATTTAACAAATATCTGAGTAACTTGGCCCTGAATCCTCGGCTGGAGCGTAACTAAGCGCTGGGACTTGAGGCTAGCAATAAAATCTGAACTTTCCTCAATAATACCGCTTTGTACTGTCGATATTTTGACTCTTACCCCTTGAGGTTGAGCATTAGTAGTTAAAGGCGCTGAATTTTGCGGACGCCAAACTAGAGCTGCTCCGCCCCCTAACAATAGTAGTGCAGCTAAAACCCAAAGCCACCGCCGTTTTCTAGAAGGTGGCTCAAATGAGGTTTGTGGAGCTTTTTCTCCAAAATCGGTTTGAGGCTCAGGGGATGTCATGGCTTATGAGGAACTTAAGGAACAAATTAACTAGAATTAAATCAATATTTCATCTTTTGATATGGAAATTACTGATTTGGCATGAGGTTTTGTGGCAAATTATGTGTTACCCCATCCAAATATACAGTTTTAATCATTCCGTCTAAATCTACCCAAAGGTGAATCCGCTCTTTAAAACCTATGGAAATATTACTTGTTCATCAAATCAAAAGGATGGATATCGCTATGCCTAAACTATACAAATAGACCTAGACATAAGAGACTATTTAATAAATGTGAGAATCATAACTAATTATGCGGATATAATATAAGTCCTAATAACCTCTAATTAGACATCTCCAAAAATTAATTATACGTTACCCGAAATCTTGGTAGGCACAATTTATGAATTTTACCTACATCATTTTTGGAGATGTCTAAGCAACACTTTGGTTCAACTCACTGTGATAATTGTTCCCACACTCTCATTTGCCAATCTATCCACCGCACACACGGCATAGGTTCCCGGTAGTTGGACGGTAGCGAAGGTTGTGCCAGCAGACAAAATTCGTTGAATTGCCCAAGTATCGCCAGTTTGTCGATAAAGTGTCCAAGAACGAACTGGCTGATTATCACCAGGCTGCCAACTCACTTTGCGGTTATTGACTTGTAGTTGAATAGGTGGAGCCGGCGGTGTTGTATCTTGCCAAGACAAAGTTGGCGGTAGCGCAGGTTTGTTATAAAGCAGACTTTGGAATTTATCAGCAATGCCTTGACTATTTTCTGTCAAAACACCGACATTAAAGAAGATATTCCCCAGTGATAAATTTCCAGCTTGGCTACGACTAATTTTCACCTGCTTTTCAATCTCATCAGTGTCCCGACTCTTGTTGCTTGGTTCTGTCAGATTGTTACCAGCGTAAACGTGTCTTTTCTTAGTGTTTACCTCTGTCCACCACTTTAGCAACGCCGAATAACTTTGTTGTGGTTGGTCTGTACGCCAATAAAGTTGAGGCGCAATATAATCAATCCAGCCTTCTGCTAGCCATTTCTTCGCGTCGGCATACAGCACGTTATAAGCATCCAACCCAGTAATACCAGTGGGTTGTCCGGGGCGATAAATGCCAAAGGGGCTAATACCAAATTTAACGTCGGGTTTAGTTGCTTTAATTCCCTGGTAGAGGCGCTGTACCATTCTGTTAACATTATCTCGTCGCCAGTCATTAAGGCTGAGTATCCCACCAGCTGCCTTATATGCAGTATAAGTTTTGTCATCGGGGAAAGGTTGCCCCTCGATGGGATATGGATAAAAATAATCATCTAAGTGAATGCCATCAACATCGTAGCGCTTCACTACATCGAGAATTACATTGTAAGCTCTATCCTGAACTATTTTCAGTCCTGGGTCCATCCAGCGTTGAGTTTTCCACAAATAAACGCTTTCTGGATTGGTAGCTGCTATGTGGGGACGGACTGTTTTAGTTGGGTCGGTGGAGGTGCTAGCGCGGTAGGGATTGAACCAAGCATGGAGTTCAATATTGCGCTTATGACATTCTGCGATCGCAAACGCTAAAGGATCATAAAATGGTTCTGGTGCTTTCCCCTGAGTTCCTGTAATCCAAGTACTCCAAGGCTCTAATTGAGATTCATATAAAGCGTCTCCTTCCGGTCGCACCTGAAAGATGAGGGCATTAAAGTTTAGCGCTTGTAATTTACTAATAATCTCGCTGAGTTCAGCTTTTTGTTGGGCAACAGAAAGTCCTGCTTTAGAAGGCCAATTACTATTCCAAACAGATGCTACCCACGCTCCCCGGAATTCCCGGCTATGACTTACCCTAATGCTACCGATAGGTGCAGGTGTCGGCGTTGGTATGGGTATGGGTATTGGCGTTGGTGTTAATGCTGGTGTTGGTGCTGGCGGCTGTACTAGGTAACTAGAGGCAATTTTTTCTGCCTGACCTAAGTACACCAAGGCTTGATAAATAATTACTGCCACATCTGCACGGGTGGCTGCAAGATTGGGATTGAGTAATTTGATATTTGGGAAACTAACCACCAATTCTGCGCTGGTGGCAATAGCTACTTGATTTCTGCCATACTCAGGAATCTGAACAGAATCTTGATAAATTTGTGGGAGTTGTGAGAGGAGGTCAGCTTTTACTTTGGTGGCAATTTCTAAGCCTCCTACCAAAGCAACTAAAACTTCCACCCTAGTAATTCGGTTAGCAGAACGGAAAGTTTTATCAGGAAATCCGCTAAGAAATGCTTTTTCGTAAGCTGCTTGAATGGCGGCTGCTGCCCAATAATTAGTGGGTACATCAACAAAGGGGACATACTGCCGTTTCTTGGAAACTGTCCCAAATGCGTTGGCGATGATGGCGGCAAATTCAGCGCGGGTAACAGAGTTATCGGGGCGATAAGTACCGTTAGGCAATCCATTGATAATACGACGTTGGGCTAAAGCTGTAATAAATAAGCGTGCCCAATGGTTTTGAATATCCGAAAAGGGAGTAGCAATAGATACCATTGTTGATTGCAGCTAGCTGGCCTGGATTTTGATTTCCTTAGCTAATTTAGCAATAATATCAGAGCGATGCCTGCGGCGGGCTGCGCCTACGCTGCTGCAATATCTTAGTAAACTGTCACTACTCAAGTTGGAACATTAGGAAGGAGGAGGCAGGAGGCAGAAGGCAGGAGGCAGGAGGGAGAAGTTCTTTAATTTTGAATTGATTTCTTCCCCCATTCCCCAATCCCCATTCCTTATCTACTAAGTAGGATTTGCAGCTTCATTAGTAGGATTCAAGGTAGAACGCGCATTCAATGACACCATTACGCGGGAAACGCCAGTGAAAATAATGCTAACACCAACTAATGTGCCAAGAAGCCAGGGCGCATTAAAGGGCCATTGGAACCAAATCATTGCGCCTAAGACCAGCGTAATAATCCCATCACCTAGTATCCACGTCCAGTTATCTTGGGGACGTAACTTAAATGCCAAAATTAACTCGAATGTACCTTCAGCCAGTAAAAAGCTGCCAAGCAACAGAGTTAGTGTGAGAATACCGGTAAAAGGATAAACAAACAGCATTATACCCGTTGCAATATAGAGTCCGCTCAATAGAAGTTTCCAAATAAAACCTCCTTGGTGGCGGGTTTGAGTGGCATAAACTAGTTTTGTAAATCCGGCGAAAATTAAAATCCCCGCAATCCAACTTTCGGCGAATAAGGTGGTGAAATTAGGCGCTGCGATCGCAATAACCCCTAAAATACTGAGGATAACACCACTTATGAGTGACCCATTAACATCCTTCTTAATGTCTCTAGAAACATCGGTTGTCATACAAATTTTTTCCCTATTTTTAAACTAAACTCTACATTTAGATTAGGGAATTTCTAGGTGACAGAGTATGAACCCTAAGATAGACTCATCAGTATTAACTTCATTGCGATCGCTACTAAAATCCACGACTATTGAGACACTAAACCAATCATCTGATGACGTAACCCTCATAAAAGTTCTGCAAGATTGCTTAGGCGTTCATAAACAGCAATGAGACGATCACCTTCAAGTTCAACAGAA
>NZ_DASQZC010000130.1:0-10555 GCF_035638895.1 Nostoc sp.
TGCTGGGGGTCCATGTTCTCAACTTCCCGTGGGGTAATGCCAAAGAATTGGGCATCGAACTGGTCTACTTGGTCTAGAAAGCCGGCATTTTTAACATACATCTTTCCTGGTGCATCAGGGTCTGGATCGTAGAATTCATCAATGTTCCATCGATCTTCAGGAATTTCTGTGATGGCATCCACTCCATCGTGGAGCAAAGACCAGAAAGTTTGCAGATTGTTAGCACCCGGAAGTCGGCAACCCATACCAATAATGGCAATTGGCTCTGTTTTGGCACGCTCCATTGCGTCAAGCTTAGAGCGCATTTCTCTAACTGCCAGCAGTGCATTTTTTAAGCGATCGCGATTGTCAATAGTTTCGGGAATATTACTCATTTTAATAATTTCTGATGGTGTTTGTTTAAAGAGTTAAAAAATCGAGGATCTTTGATGCAGTAGACTGAAAATCTTTTGAAGAAGGGGTGTAGGGTTAAGAAAAAATCAGAATTGATCAAAGAGTCAACTCCCGTTATTCAAACCTCCACCCCCCTAGACCTTTAATTGACCAAGGCGGCTAATTCTGCGTCTAGTAATGAAGCCAATTCGTCTTCAGAAAATTCTTCTAGCTCTACTGAAGCTTGAGACAATTCTTTGGGATCTTTTTGTAACTCCTGTTGTGTCGATGGCTCTAGGGAAAGAATGTAGGTAGCCAGATGATTAGCTAAAACCTCAATATTTGGATAGTTAAAAACTAGTGTTGAACTTAAGGATTGTCCCAAACTGACTTCAAGGCGATTCTTCAAGTCCACAGCCATTAAGGAATCCATGCCTAATTCGAGAAAGCCCTGTTGTACGTCTGCCAGATGGGATGGTTCTAGTCCTAAAACCTCAGCAACTTGGCTTTGCAGATGAGCAATTAAGAAACTTTGACGTTTGTTGATTGGTAGGGCATCCAATTGCTCTAAAAACTGTGGGCGCAATGCTGGCTGCACTTCACCCTTTTCTTGTTGCTGTGTGCCAATTTGTTTGAGTAGCGATCGCTGTCCCTTGACTTCATAAACTGCTTTGAAGATATTCCAGTCAACCTTAGCGGCTGTTGCTTGGACAATGTTTGTACCTAAAAGCTCCGCTAGGACTGCAATCCCTTCTTCTGCTTGCCAAGGTTCTAACCCCATCCGCTTTAATAAGGTTTGAGTTTCTTCCGAAGCCATCCCACCGCCTGCCCAAGGGCCCCAATTTATGCTTAAAGCTGGTACTCCCAAAGCTCGGCGATAATGGGCAAGGGTGTCGAGAAAGTGGTTGCCAGCAGCATAATGTGCTTGTCCTCTAGAACCCCACACTGAAGCAATTGAGGAGAAACAGACGAAGAAATCTAAATTCATCCCCAAACTAAGTTGATGTAAAAGCCACCCGCCCGTTACCTTTGGCTGGAGGGTGCATTCAAGGTGCTTCAGGTCAATATCTTGTAAGACTTGATACTCAGCTATCCCAGCAGCATGAACAATTCCTTTTAAAGGAATTTGAGCATTGTGTAACTGTTCAAAAACCGCAGAGATTTGAGCCTGGTTGCTGACATCAGCCTGAGCGACGACGACATTAGCACCCATATTTTCTAAGGCTTGAATAGCCTGCACCCGTTCCCAGATTTCGGTATCCTTTGGCAAAGTTGTCCATATAGCGCGATCGGGAAGGCCCCGGCGTCCTATTAGCACCAAGTTTCGCGCCCCTTGTTCTACCAGCCACTGGGCAACTTTCAGCCCTAAACTGCCTAAGCCGCCAGTAATTAGGTAAGTACCATCAGCTTGCAATTGCACAGGTTTAGATGGCAGTTTATTGCTACGCACCAAACGAGCAACATAGCGTTTTTTCCCGCGTAAGGTGAGTTGATCCTCGCCATCAGGCTGCCAAATTTCTGTTAATAGAGAAAGAGCTTGCTGCTCGCTAGAGATACTAGGATCTAAATCTATTAACCCTCCCCAAACTTCAGAATGCTCTAGTGCGATCGCCCGGCCCATTCCCCACAAAGGTGCTTGAGCTATTGCTAAAGAAACAGATTTTGTTTCTACTGCTTGTGTGCCAGAAGTTATCAACCATAACCGAGTTAATGCTGACTTACTCTGTTTGACCAATTCCTGAACAAGATGCAGCACACTGCCACAGCCAAGTAGTTGCGCCTTCTCTAAAGAAGATGGTGTAATTTGGTCGTCCATTGCTGCATCTAAACTCCACAGATGCACTATTCCCCGACACGACAGACCATTATTTCCGAGAGTTTCCTGCAATAGTCTTTGACAGTCTTGAGGATTTGCTGGGTTGATTTTCCGATGTCCAGCTTCTAAGATTTCATAGGCTTCGCCAGGATAAATCATCACATATTTTTCACCGCGCGATCGCAGCAGTTCTGCTAGCGCCTGTCCCACGCCAGCCCGATCTGCAAATATCAGCCATTTGCCCGACTGGTTAACGGAAACAGGCGGTACACTCAAACGCTCTTGGGGTTGCCACTGCACCTCGTATAA
Source organism: Nostoc sp. (assembly GCF_035638895.1). Taxonomy (GTDB): domain Bacteria; phylum Cyanobacteriota; class Cyanobacteriia; order Cyanobacteriales; family Nostocaceae; genus Nostoc. Next base: position 2,498 of record NZ_DASQZC010000130.1, read on the forward strand.
TGAATCACTCAGATAATCTGGAATCAAGTGCTGCTGATTTTGTAAGAGCAACTCTTTAAGTAGCTCATATCTGTCTGGAGAAAGCTGGACAATACGTTGAGAAAGTTGAGCAAGCTGCATACTCTCCAGGATGGATTGCACTTGTGCTGCTGGCAGTTGTTCAACTATTTCTAACTTCCGAGCTAATTGTTGAGTATCTCCAGATTGTAAAAGATTGTGAATCGGGTACTCAACATTTTTGTTTGATACAATCTGTACTTCTGGCTGCTTAGGTGCTTGGTCAAACCAATAACGCTTTCTTTGGAAGGGATAGGTAGGCAGAGGCAGGCGATCGCGTTGATAATCGTGGTCAAAGCCAGACCAGTCCACTTTCACGCCTTGGACATAGAGCGAGGCTAAACTCTGGAGCAACTGCTGCCAATCGTTTTGCCCACGGCGCAAGCTTGATAACCAAACCCCAGTTCCTTCTGGTAAACATTGCCGCCCCATCCCGATGAGTATGGGACTTGGGCCGATTTCCACAAACAATTCATACCCTTGTGCAAGGAGAGTCTGTATACCTGCGGCAAATCGCACCGTCTCCCGCACATGACGACGCCAATAGCTGGCTTGACCGATTTCTGCTCCCTGTACAATTTCTCCAGTCGCATTGGAAATCAAGTCTATCTGGGGAGTCGCATAAGTGACTGCTGCTGCTTTCTGCTCGAACTCCGCTAGCATCGGCTCCATCAGAGGAGAGTGAAAGGCATGGGACACTGTTAAGGGACGAGTCACTATTCCTTCGGCTTCTAATTCCTTTAACACCGCCTGTAAAGCCACCCCTTCACCGGAAATGACTATATTTTGTGGGCCATTAACCGCCGCGATCGCCAGTTTCTGAGTATAAGGAGTAATCGCCGCGACCACCTGCGCTTCCGATGCAAACACTGCTGCCATCTCACCCCCTGGTGGTAATGCTTGCATTAAACGGGAGCGATCGGCAATCAACTTCAACCCATCTTCTAAGCTGAACACCCCAGCTACACAAGCTGCTACATATTCACCAACACTGTGACCCATCACAGCATTCGGCTCAATTCCCCAAGAGCGCCATAATTCATACAGAGCATATTCCAAGGCAAATAAAGCTGGTTGGGTGTAAAGTGTTTGGTCGAGGGGGGAATTTTCACCTGTGGCGGGATAAATTACAGACAACAGGGGTTTTGGCAGATAAGGGCGCAAGATCGCATCGCAGCGCTCTAGAGCTTGGCGGAAAGTCGGCTGGGTATTATAAAGTTCGTATCCCATGCCTACATATTGGGAACCTTGTCCGGTGAACAAAAAAGCGATCTTGGGCCGACGACTGTCTTGAGGTTGCCCACTCAATACTCCCCATAGATGATTACCACTGCTGAAGGCTGCTAGCTGTTCGCATATCTGATCTGAATTTTCAGCTATTACTGCTAGGCGATTAGCAAATACAGAGCGACCTGTATTGGCACTAAAGCAGACATCAGCTAAGTTGAGATCGGGATCGCCTTTGAGTGCGGTGTAAAATTTACTGGCTAACTTCTGTAATCCGCCTTCAGTTTTTGCGGAGAGACTGAGCAAATGCAAGGGGCGTTCTACTTCCTTTGGCTTTTGCTGACGGATTGGCGCTTCTTCAACCACCAAATGAGCATTAGTGCCACTAAAACCGAAGGAACTCAGACCCGCGATGCGCGATCCGTTGGGCGAAGACCAGGGAGTGAGTTCTGTAGAAATTTTGATTGGCAGTTCTGCCCAAGGTATAAAAGGATTAGGGTTATGTAAATGTAGATGAGGTGGTATTTCTTGATGTTGCAAAGCCAGTACTAACTTGATTAAACCCGCCACCCCAGCTGCTGCTTCCAAGTGTCCCATGTTAGTTTTAGCTGAACCAACTATCAAAGGTTGGTCTGGAGAGCGTCCTTGACCTAGTACTGCTCCTAATGCTCGCAATTCGATGGGGTCTCCTAGTGATGTGCCTGTGCCATGAGCTTCTACATAACTCACCTGATTAGGTGCTACCCCAGCGTTAGCCAAAGCTGTGCGGATAACTGCTTGCTGAGATGGGCCATTGGGAACCGTTAAACCGCCGCTACGACCGTCTTGGTTGACTGCCGACCCCCGAATTAGGGCTAAAATATTGTCACCATCAGCGATCGCATCACTGAGGCGTTTGAGAACTACAATCCCGCACCCTTCTCCCCGTGCATAGCCATCAGCCGCAGCATCAAAGGTTTTACAGCGACCATCGGCAGCTAGCATCCTCGCTCGGCATTCATTAATAGTTACCACTGGTGTCAGAATCAAATTCACTCCCCCAGCGAGAGCCAAATTACACTCTCTGCTACGTAAACTCTGGCAAGCTATATGGACTGTTACCAAGGAGGATGAGCAGGCTGTATCTATTGCCATGCTTGGCCCTTGTAGACCGAGAGTGTAAGACAATCTACCAGAAGTAACGCTAAAAGCGCTACCTGTGGCAGTATGGGCATCGGACAGACTGGGGTCGTTAGCTGCTACCTGGAAATAATCCAGATTCATAATCCCGACAAAAACCCCAGTTGGACTACCAACTAGCTTATCCTGTGCCAGCCCAGCATTTTCTAGGGCTTCCCAACTCACCTCTAAGAGTAGTCGCTGCTGCGGGTCCATATTCACAGCTTCCCGAGGCGCAATCCCAAAAAACTGGGGGTCAAACTGATCTACCTGGTCTAGAAACCCGGCGTTACGGACATACATTTTCCCTGTAGCATCAGGATTTGGGTCATAGTAAGCCTCAATATCCCAACGGTCTGCGGGTACTTCTTTAATGCCATCTATCCCATTACGCAACATTTGCCAGTATGATTCTGGATCGTTGCTGCCTCCTGGAAATCGGCAACCTAAACCAATAATGGCTATTGGTTCTGTCTTAGCCCGTTCGTTGGCTTCTAGTTTCGCTTGCATTTCTTGCAAGGCCAAAAGAGCGCGTTTTGTTGGGGATAAAGGTTGAGAGTTTTCTAAATTGTTACTCATATCAATACGTTCTTCTATATAGGAGGTGAAAAATTGGCAAACTATAGGAATCCGATTTGATTTTTGAATTTATTTACGTAGGTAGAGAGTAGGAGACGCGATTAATCGCGTCTGTAGTAGGGAATAAGTGCAAGAAGCTCGGAATACAATTATTTTGACTTCCGCCTTGCGGTACTAGTACCTAATGCTTTCTAATTCTCTGAGCAGTAATTCTTCTGCATCTTCTTCTGAAAGCTGTTTGAGTTCTGCCGAGGTGATAATCTGTTGATGATGATTGTTCTCGATCGCAGTGGGCAATTCTGTAGACTGTTCCACAGAAAACATCTCATTAGCCAGATACTTAGCAAGAGTATCGAGAGTTGGATAGTCAAAGATTAATGTTGAAGACAAAGAGCGCCCTAGAGAAGTTTGCAGACGGTTCCGCAACTCGACGGAGGTTAAAGAGTCCATACCGATGTCGAAGAAACCTTGATGCGGCTCTAAGGAATGGGAAGAACCTCGACCCAAAACTTTAGCAACTTGGTCTTGGACGTGAGCAAGTAACATTTCGTGGCGATCGCGCACAGAAACTTTTTCTAATCGCTGGACAAACTCTAGCTGTTGTACCAATGGTGGTTCAGCTTTGGGTTGTGAGCCTAACTCGGTAAGCAACGCTGGGACAGTATCAGCAGAAAATTGCTGCATAAATTGCGACCATTCCACAGGTACTACCCCAACCTGGGCAGATGACTGTTGAAGTAATTGTCCCAGTACTTGTAATCCTTGCTGTGGTGCAATGGTATCCATCCCCATTGCTGCCAAGCGCTGTTGCTCTTGACTACCCAAGTTAGCGGCCATTCCCACTTCTGCCCAGGTACTCCAGTTGATAGCCAATCCTGGTAATCCTTGAGCGTAACGATAATGGGCAAGTGCATCTAAAAAAGCATTGGCGGCGGCATAATTTCCTTGTCCTGGTGAGCCAAGCAAGGAAGCAACTGACGAAAACATCACAAAGAAGTCTAAAGGCAAGTTCTGCGTTAAGAGGTGCAGATTCCAAGCTCCTTGGATTTTCGGAGCCATCACTTTAGTAAAGCGTTCCCAGTCTTGTTGGCGCAGCATTCCATCGTCAAGAACACCCGCAGCATGGATGATGCCTCGCAATGGCGGCATTGATTCCGCAATTTTCTCCAAGATATTGCTAACATCTCTGTGTTGAGAAACATCTCCTTTAGCCACCAGAACTTTAGCACCAGAATGCTCTAGCTGGTTCACAGCTTTGCGGGTAGCATCAGTAACATCACTGCGCCCTACTAATACTAAGTACCGCGCTCCTTGCTCCACCATCCACTCAGCGATCTTCAGTCCTAAACCACCCAGACCACCGGTAATTAGGTAAGTGCCATCGTTGTGCAAGGATAAAGGCGCTGCTGATTTACTGCTACTTTGAACCAAGCGGGCGACATAACGTTGTCCACTGCGGAAAGCTAAATGATCTTCTCTATCTGGCTGGGAAATTTCGGTAAATAGTGTGGCAGCTTCATCACCAGAGATACCAGCCGCTAAATCTACCATTCCTCCCCAAATCTCCGGGTGTTCTAGAGCGATCGCTCGACCTAATCCCCACAAGGTTGAGTGTGCCACTGCCAAGGGAGTAGCTGACGATTCTACAGGTTGAGTATTTTGTGTCACCAACCACAGCAGGGAAGACGCCGATTTTTCAACCTGGGTCAGCCCTTGCACCAAATGCAGTACACTTTGGCAACCCAATGTCTGAGCGATTTTGAGAGAATCTGCGGTGATCTCTTCTAAAGAAGGAGTATCCAATCCCCATAAGTGGACTACTCGACGCAACGGTGCTTTATATGTCTGTGAAATCTCGCGGAATAACTGCTGAAAATCCTCTGCACAGTCAGGATTGATTGTGTAATGTCCCGCCTTCGATAACTCATATCGTTCACCGGGGAAGACCATAATGCAAGTTTCGCCTTGACTTTCCAGAAGTGCTACTAGGGCTGCTGCTGTGCCTTCTTGGTCAGCGAAGAGTAACCAGCTACCTGGATGATTTGGCGCAGATTCAGTCAAATTGGATTGACGCCCTCTAGGTTGCCACTCTACTTCATAAAGCCAATTATTTAGGTTCTTTTGAGCAAATTGCAGCAGTACTTCACGTTTGGCACGCTTAACGTGCAAACCCTCAATTTCTGCTATTAACTGTCCAGCATCGTCAAAAAGGCGCAGATCGCTGATGCGGGTTTCTTGATTTGAGCTATCTTGGGGACGTATTTGACCATGAATCCACAATTGACTTTCGGGGCGACGGTATACCCGCAGATTATCCAACCCAACTGGGAGATAAGTATCTCCTTCTGCAACATCAGCTAAGGTAGCAAATAAAAGCTGAAAACCAGAATCCACTATTACAGGGTGCAACTCATAAGCTGCGGCTTCTGAAACTAATCCCAATGGCAGCCGAATCCGCCCCAGAGCTTCTCCATCGCGTCGCCAAAGTTGCTCAATTCCTTGAAAACTGTGTCCATACTCCAATCCCCGATTTCGCAGATTTTGATAGTATGTTTTGGCTGATAATTCTTCCTGAAAGCGTGCCTGGAAGTCTTTGAGAGAAATAATTTCTCCTAAGTTTGTCTGCCCTACTTGAATTTTTCCAGTTGCGTGCTGTATCCAAGAGCTTGCATCATCTGCTTGGCTCAATATTTGGAAAGAAGCTTGCCCAAGACCTTCAGGTGTCAAAATTAACTGGACAACCCGACTAGCATCTTCTGGGATAATTAGTGGTTCCTGAATCAATACCTGCTGGAGAGAAGATCCTGAGCCAAAAGCTACCTTCGCCGCAGCTAGAGCTATTTCCAAGTAAGCCGCTCCTGGCAAAACCACTATGCCGTAAACCTGATGACCAACTAGAAAGGGCTGTAAATTAATACTCAATTCCGACTCAAATAAAGTCTCCTTAATTGCTGAACGTACCTTTTGACCTAATAGCGGATGCAGATCTGTCTTGCTATTTGTTAGCTTTGTTTGGGGTTTTGCTTCAAACCAATACCGTTCGCGCTGCCAAGGGTAGGATGGTAGGCTAACAACCTGATATTCAGATGGATATAGTTGCTTCCAGTCAACGGTAAATCCTAAATTGTAAAGGTTACTTAAAGAACTAAGTAGCGTTGCCTGTTCCGGCTGACCGCGCCGCAGAGAAGATAATACGGTTCCCTCTTGACCAAGATGACTCAGACACTGGGAAATATAACCTGAAAGTACTGGGTGGGGGCTAATTTCTAGGAAAATAGTTTGACCTGCATTTACCAATTCCTCAATTGCTGATGCAAAGCGGACGGGTTGCTGTAGGTTGCGTCCCCAGTAGGCGGCATCGAAATCTGCACCATTACTAGACTGACCTGTAACGGTTGAGAAGATGGGAATCTTTGCGGCTTGTGGCTGGAGTTGATCTAGTGTTTCTACCAATTCCTTAGCAAACGGTAACATTTGCGGGCTGTGAAAGGCATAATTCACTGGTAGCAACTTGCAGAAAACCGTTGGTTGTTCGCGTTGGAGTAATTCTAGAAATGATTCTATAGCAGCAGCTTCTCCCGAAACTACGGTGGAAGTGGGACTATTAATAGCAGCGATCGCTAGTCGTCCTTCGTATCCACGCAACCAATACTCTGTGTCTTTTGGCGATAATTCCACGGCTGCCATTTTGCCATTGCCAGTTGCTTGTTGCATTAAACGACCGCGATCGCAAATTAGCTGCACGGCATCTGCTAAACTCAAAACGCCGGCAATATGGGCTGCTGCTACTTCACCCAGACTATGACCCACTACTGCTTTTGGCTCAATACCCCAAGCACGCCATAGACGAGCAAGCGCCACTTGCAGCGCAAAAATAGCTGGTTGGGCAATCTCTGTCTCTTGCAAACGTGACTCGGCCGTATCTGCTGTCAATTCTGCTAATAAAGACCAATTAGTATGAGATTTGATTAGGGCATCACACTCTTCTATAATGGCGCGAAAGACTGGTTCCTGTTCTAGTAACTCCCGACCCATCGCCCACCATTGGGGGCCTTGGCCGGAGAAAACGAAAACTAGTTTCGGACGGCGATGCTTGCGATTAGAAGCTTGATTAATCTCTAACTTGCTTTGTAAAAAATCTTGTAACTTTTCTTGGAGTTGTGTAGGAGAATCAGCCAGCAAAGCCAGACGGTGTTCATAGTGAGTGCGTCGCACACTCGCTGTATAACAAATATCTGCTAGTGAGACAGCATCGGGTTCTTGAGTTTCTAGAAAATTCCGATAAGCTTGTGCTAGTGATTTCACACCTTCCTGGCTCTGGGCTGACAGGGGTAGTAAGTAAGATTGTTGCTGTTGCGATATATCTGCGGATTGGGGAGGCTGTTCTAGGACAACATGAGCATTAGTTCCTGCAAACCCGAAAGAACTAATGCTAGCTTTGGCTGGACTAGACCCTTGAGGCCAAGGAGCCAAAGACTGCTGGACTCGAATGGGTAGAGTGTCAAAAGGAATATAGGGGTTAGGCTGGTGAAAATGTAAATTTGGTGGTATCTCTTGATGCTTGAGAGATAACGCAACTTTAATCAAACCAGCGATGCCAGAGGCTGCTTCTAAATGCCCAATGTTGCTTTTTACCGAGCCGACGGCGCAGTAATTTCCACTAGGACGGTCGGTATCTAATACTGTTCCTAGCGCGATCGCCTCAATGGGATCTCCTAAAGGAGTGCCAGTACCGTGCAACTCAACATAGCTAATTTCAGATGGTGCCACCCCAGCATTGTCCAATGCTTGACGAATTAGTGCTTCTTGAGCAGGGCCGAATGGCACGGTTAATCCCTTACTGCGTCCATCATGGTTAATCGCACTGCCGCGAATCAGGGCATATATCTGGTCATTATCTGCCAGAGCTTGCGATAAAGGTTTGAGGACAATGAAACCAGACCCTTCACTGCGAACATAACCGTTAGCTTCGGCATCAAAGGTTTTGCAACGACCATCGGGAGACAAAGCCTTTAGGTTAGTTAAACCAATGTGTCC
>NZ_DASQZC010000131.1:0-20745 GCF_035638895.1 Nostoc sp.
TGGTAAATACGCCAGGGTGATAGCCATAGTCAAAGCACCGATGGAGTGAGCTGCTTGTAGATATCCCAATTCCATTGGCCCCACATGTAAAATATCTTTGGCAAAAATCGGGAGGAGCGCGATCGCACCACCCAACAATACTGCAAACATATCTAATGTGATTGCTGCTAAAATCAACTGATTCTGCCAGACAAATTTAGCACCAGCTACAAGTGCTTTGAATGAGATTGGCTCGGTTGAGCGAATACTTTTTTGCTCTTTGATCGCCAGCGTTAAAAGAAAACACAGTAACGCTGCGATCGCTGCTAATACATAAACTCCTGTAGCACTTCCTAACAGTGCAATCCCAAATCCTCCGAAGGCTGGGCCAATGACTGCGGCTAACTGAAAGCTACTACTATTCCAGGTGGCTGCATTGGTAAAAGCACTGACAGGTATCAACTGCCACATCAGAGCATCACTGGCAGGTTTGAGGAATGCTCTAGCAACACCTGTAAATACTAAGCAGGCGTAAATTAGAAAAATTGCACCCTGAGTATAGGAAAGCACTGCTAAAGCCAGCGAGCAGAGAGCTAGCAGCATTACTGACAGTAACATGGTCACTTTGCGCTCGCGGCGATCGGCCACATCTCCGGCAATTAAGGTGAGAATAATCATCGGTAGAACTTGCGCCAGTCCTACACCACCTAAAGCGATCGCTGAGTTAGTCCGCTCATAGAGTTCCCAGCCAATCGCCACAGTTTGCATTTGCGACCCCACGAACAGCACCAACCGTCCAATGGTAAATAGCCGATAGTCTCGAAACTTAAAGGCTGCAAAGGGATCGTGCTGTGCAACCTCAAAGTTATGGGGCTTTGAGTTCTGTTTTCTCGAAGACATTTTTTAGTAGAGTTAAGCCTTCTTCAATGTTGGAAATTTGGTCTTCTGAAAGACCTTTGAGCAAGTCGGTAATATGAGCGCGAGTTTGATCTTGGGATTGCTTGAGATGATGTTTTCCATCTTCAGTTAAATTGAGCAGCACCCGCCGCCGCTCTTGAGGATGAGCAATCCGTTTCACGAAGTCGCGTTGTACCAAGCGTTCTATGGTTGCTGATGCCGTGGCAGAGGTGACACCTAAATGCTCTGCTAAGTCAGATAATGAAGCACCAGGATTACGGTTGATAAATGCTAGCGATCGCAACTGAGGTATAGATAAAAAAGCGGCACTATGGGCACGCATATCCGCTCGGATAAACCGCATCACTAATGGAACTGTCTCCATTACTCTAGCGGCACATTCTTCGGAAGTTGCACCTTGATTAGGTTTATCCAAGGTCATGGGCTTGTTGTTCTCCTAGTTACATGGCCACCCGTGGATAAAGTTTTCCACCAAGGATGGCCAAAATGATTAATGTGAATAAGAGAATTGTACAATCCAGACCAAAGCCATAGATGCTAGTGCCATTCAACAGCATGGTGCTACGTAACCCGTCAACCAGATAAGTCAACGGATTTAAATGGGAAATGAACTTTAACCAACTGGGCATCAACGAGATCGGATAGATGGCATTGCTAGCAAAAAATAACGGCATGGTTAACAATTGTCCAATACCCGTCATCCTTTCTCGGCTTTTCACCAAACAGCCAATAATTAATGAAAAAATACAAAATGTTCCCGCCCCCATTATGACTAGCAGCAGTACTTGGAGAATAGCTAAGGGATGAAGATTTAGTTTGACACCTAATAAAAATGACAATCCGTAAATGAATATTACCTGAGATAAGCACCGTACCCCACATGCTAAACCTTTGCCTAAGACCATCGCTACACGAGGTGTAGGACTAGCTAAAAATTTATGTACAATCCCTAAATCTCGCTCCCAGATTAGCGTCATCCCACCACTAAAAATTGCCACAAACAAAATACTCTGAGCCAAGATGCCAGCAGAAATAAAGTCTAAATAGGGTAAGTTGCCTGTTGGAATCGCGCGAGTGCGGGAGAAAACTTGTCCAAAAATTAGGAGCCATAATGCTGGTTGGACAGCTCGAACTATTAAATCAGTGGGATCGTGGCGGAGTTTACGTATTTCTAATTCTGCGATCGCCAGGGTTTTTGTAACTAGCTCTTTAATTGCAGAGATCAAATTTACTCGGACAGTGGGTGGTGCTTTAACCCAACCGTTGAGCAGTACGTCTGGTTCTTGCTGTGTCACGGTAGTTGACTCCTGATGTTAACTGGTCGCCTGTATAGTGAATAAAGACATCATCCAAAGTTGCATTTGGGTTATCTAAAGAAGCTTTTAAGTCGTTTGGTGTACCTGTGGTAACGACTTCACCTTGTTGCATAATCGCCACTCGGTTACATAAGCTATCCGCTTCTTCTAAAAAGTGGGTTGTTAAAAATATAGTTGTGCCGTAATCACCACAGAGTTGTAGTACAAGTTGCCATACTTGAGTTCGAGCTATGGGATCTAATCCGACAGTCGGCTCATCAAGAAACAAAATTTGGGGTTGATGTAGAACTGATATGCCGATTTCCAGTTTGCGGATCATCCCACCAGAGTAGTTTCGTACCAAGCGTTTCGCCGCATCTTGCAGACCCATGTATTCTAGAATTTCATAGATGCGGCGATCGCGTCCTTTGGCAGGTATTCCATACAGCTTGGCGAAAATTAAGAGATTTTCGTAACCCGTGAGACTACCATCAGCAGAGAGCGCCTGAGGTACATAGCCGATAGCCCGTCTGACAGAATTAGATTGACGAGCCACGTCATAACCAGCTAAGGTTGCTTTCCCTGCACTGATAGGCAGTAAGGTTGTCAACATCTTAAGAACTGTACTTTTCCCTGCGCCATTGGGGCCAAGCAGTCCAAATACTTCGCCCTGTTCTACAGATATGCTCAGGTTATTAACTGCGGTTAACTTACCAAAACGGCGTGTGAGTCCCTGAGTTTCCAGAATCAACGGTTTTGGTTCGCTAGCAGGTTGCGATCGATTTATTTTTCCCGTCAGTATTGTCACAAATTTGATGCACTTTTATTAATTAGCAAATCTAACTATTAGCTTCTCAATAGATTTACCAGAAGTCAATAGACTTCTGGCATAAATTTTTATCAAAAATTCTTGGTTGATGATTTGAGCTTTGGTAAGAGGGTATCAGTGCTAATACAGTGGCAAAGTTAGTAACAATAATGCTTCCCAAATGCAGAAAATGCAGCCGTTGATATTCGTAAACTGCGTGATTACTGCCTTAATCCAGAGCATGATGAAGGTATACATAAAGCTCGTCTTTTTTCATCAATCTTAGGTATGACAGTAGACAATGCTGAGGAATTACGCCAAATTCTTTTGGAAACAGTCAAAACGCATGAAGTCCGCTTGGGACGGCGCGATGAATTTGGACAACGCTACACTCTAGATTTCACGTTGAAATGGCAAGATAGAAGTGCGACCATTCGCAGTGGTTGGATTATAGAAGAAGGTTCTGATGTCCCAAGATTAACAACCTGCTATCCTCTGTAATATCTGGAAGTGATAGAAAATGACTAAAAGTAGAATTGAGTTGCTAGATGTAGTAGCACTGACAGTTGATCTACCTGAATATAACCTGTACCGTGGTCAAGTTGGCACAGTAGTAGAATTATTAGCTGGTGGTGCTGCATTTGAGGTTGAATTTAGCGATGCCTGCGGCGGGCTACGCCTACGGTTTGGCCGCACTTACGAATCTGTCGGTTTACGCCCAGAGCAAATTATGGTGTTACATTTTGAGCCAGCATTCCCTGATCCAGTCCCGGAAATGGTGTCAGCGTAATCGGTATAAAAACGCAGATGCTAATAATATTTATGATGGGCTACTCTTATGCACATCAACATAGAGAATCTGGCGATCGCTTATTGTATATTGTAGTTTTGAGAGCCATGCCAAGATAGATAGAAAGTAAAGAGCGAAATAATGCTAAAAACATTCAGAGCTTGGTTGAAAGGAAGTCGTTTAGAGTGGATTGATGATGTACCAACATTAGGAGAGCAACAAATCCCAGTTCATGTTACATTGCTAGAAAATGAATCAGTCATAGATAAACAAGCACGGGGACAAAGAATGGCTGAAATATTAGAAAAACTTGCTGTAAGTCAAGCTTTTACTGATGTTGATCCAGTTATTTGGCAGCAAGAAACTCGTCAAGATCGTTTGCTTTCGGGACGATAAAACGTGCTGCTTGATAGCAATATTATTATATATTCTGCTCAACCAGAAAACGCCCAATTGAGAGAGTTAATTGCTGAATATGCACCTGCGGTATCAGCACTCAGTTATTTGGAAGTATTAGGCTATCATCTGCTTAAAGAGGAACAACGTCAGTATTTTGAGGAGTTTTTTCAAGTTGCTCAGGTTCTACCAATCTCTCAAGATGTGTTAAATCAAGCGGTAATTCTGCGACAACAGAAACGAATGACTTTAGGTGATGCAATTATTGCCGGCACTGCTTTAGCGTATGGACTAGCTTTGATAACAAGAAATACAGATGATTTCAGTTGGATTACACAGGTGAGATTGTGGAATCCGTTTGAGTCTGATAAACCCAGTTAAGAGAAGTGCGTAGACGTAGCCCGTCGTAGACAATCGCATCTGGTAATCTTGAGAGCGATGCCTATGGCTGGCTACGCCTACGCATTAAAAATTATTGAAAAATTGAGTGCTTCTTGACAAAAGCCTGATTAGTAATCACAATGTAATTACAATCAAGGATGAGTATCCTCATGGGGACAGCAATTAGAACCCGTATCGTTAAAATCGGGAATTCTCAAGGTATCCGCATTCCTAAACTTCTGCTACAACAAAGTGGTATTGGTGAAGAGGTGGAAATTGAAATTCAAGATTGTCACCTAATTGTCCGTGCAGCCTCTCAATCGCGTAAGGGGTGGGAAGAAGCATTTGCAAGAATGGCGAACCAACATGACGATGCACTGCTCGATGATACCGTAATTACAGAGTGGGAGCATCTAGAGTGGGAGTGGTAGTCAATCGATTTGATGTGTTTTTGGTTAACCTCAACCCAACGATTGGTAGTGAGATTCAGAAGACAAGACCCTGTGTAGTAATTTCACCAGATGAGATAAATAAATATATTGCCACGGTTATTGTTGCTCCAATGATAACTAAAGGACAGTCTTATCCGACTCGTGTTACTTGTCAGTTTCAGGGTAAGGATGGGCAAATCGTTCTAGATCAAATTCGTACAGTTGACAAAAATCGATTAGTCAAAAAGCTAGGTCAGATTGACTCTGATGAACAAAAAGCAGCTTTGGATACCTTAGCCGAAATGTTTGCCGAATAATCGTATATACCCAATGGTTATGAGATTCCACCGTAATAGTTATACCAATTTTCTATGAGTATGAATTATATAACATCTCTAGTTATCTTCAACATTTGATTTCCACCAGGCTGTAGTTCGTATTCAACTTTTTCAATATCTACCTTGTAACCTTTTGAAGTGTAATATTTTACTATTTCATCTAAATGCTGTGAATGTTTCCACATTAAAGTTATGATGGGAAATATTCTGACTTCTTTACCAATACGCAGCATCTCACCTACTGAATTTAAGTGAAAATCGTAATCAAGATGATCTGAATATAAAAATAATAAATGCGAACAAAGAGCTATATCAAACTCTTGATTATCATAAGCTAATTTTGGCAATTCACCGACTGCGTATCTGTTGCTTTTTTTGCCAATTTCATAATCAGACAGAAATTCTCGAATAACTTTCACTCGATTGTGTCGCAAATCATCTGGAGATTTATGATAGCTCCATACCCAATCATTCGTTGTAGCCTTGACTTGATTAATGATGTTATCTACTACTTCATTAAATCTTTGCAATATTTCATCACCAGAAAATTGGTATAGTGGATCAACAGAGACTACACTTTTACCCAGACGTGTCATTTCTGCATTAAAGCTTGCTGGCCCATCCCCAATCCCAATAATTCTTTTATTTAAATCTGTATTTGTTAAATTGAATATTTTTATATATTCATCCATTGACCTCCCAAAAGGAACTACTTTATCTAGAACCATTGCCATAGAATTTACCTCATCAATAGACTGATTAAACAGAATGATGATAGCATCAAAATGTTTTATTCACTGCGAGACGGCAATCATTCAGAAGCAGGTCAAGTTCTTTTAAAATTGTTAAGGGATTTTTACCTCTAAACACAGCAGCGAGCACAGCTTTATAAGGATTTCTACCTATTTTTTTGACAGCATTTATTGCTGCTTGATTTGATAATCCTCGGACACTAACTAGCTATGCCGCTAATACATGTCCAGTACGTCCAATTCCACCAGAGCAATGTACAACTCTGATGTGAAAGGATCAGGTGCATCGGGAACTAAGGTACACTGCGTTGGTTTGATTTAATTACGAATTATTCAATTTGCCTTGCCAAACAATTTCCTTAACTTTGATTTCTTTTGGAATCAATTTAATCTTGTAGAAGGTATCTGCAACCTCTTGTTGTTTCGCAATCACTTCATCTGTGAGCGGAAGTACATCATACTCACGCCGCTTTTCTGCTATTTCCAACACAGGAGCATCTATACCCAAAGCTGGGGAAAGAAATTTAGCAACTTCACTAGGATTATTTTTTGCCCAGTCACTAACTTTCTTCACCTGATCGAGAACTATTTTCAAGGCATCTGGCTTGGCATCAACAAAAGCTTTTGCAGCCAGATAATAACCACGATTAGGAGCTAATCCCGTCGCGTCTACTAAGGTACGTGCGCCTGTTGCTGCTTCTGCTGCGGCTAAGTACGGGTCCCAAATTGCCCAAGCATCAACGTTTTTTTGCTCAAATACAGCACGAGCATCGGCGGGAGTGAGAGTTATTCGTTGAATGTCACTGTACTGTACCCCTGCTTTCTCCAACGCTTTTACTAATAGGTAGTTAGCATTAGAACCTTTGGCAAAAGCCACTTTTTTACCCTTGAGTTCAGCCACACTTTTAATAGGTGAATCCTTGGGCACCAGAATAGCTTCAGCCTTGGGACTCCAAGGATCATAGGCAACATAAACCAAAGGAATACCCCCAGCTTGAGCAAATATAGGTGGTGATTCTCCGGTATAGCCAAAATCAATACTGCCTGCATTCAATGCCTCTAAGAGTGGGGGCCCAGCCGGAAATTCCGACCAAGTTACGGAAGTTCCTAAAGCTGCAAAAGCTTTTTCTAATTCTCCTCTTGCCTTGAGCGCATAGAGAACAGTTGATGCTTTCTGGTAGCCTATGCGAACTGTGATACTGCTAGCTGCTGGACTGGGGGCTTGGGTTGCCTGCGGTGTGCCAGAGTTGTTGCTTGCGTTTGGAGAACAAGCAGAGATAGCCAGAATTAAGCTAAGTCCCACTGCAAACAGTAGGGAAAAAGTGCGGATTCTTCGTTGTTGGAACATTTGGAGGAAGGCAAAAGCCATACCCAACAGTCGGGCTGGAAATAACTTAGTTAACATCATCACTCTGCTTTTAAAGGTAAATTAATATCAGACTACAGCAAAACCCTGCCATAACTCCGGTAAATTTATTGACTAACCGTATTATTATAGAATGATAAAAATATCACATAATTAAAGCTGAAATGCAAATTTATTCGCTGAATACAAAATTTTCCCTAAAAATCATAGCAACGTCAAATCCAAACTCAACGAAATCAGAAAGCAGGTGATGATGCATAATAATCTTGAACAACAGATTGAGTACTATCGCCCTAGAGCTAACGAATATGATAAGTAGTTCTATAGGGAAGGACGCTATGATCGCGGTATCCAAAACAATCAGCACGTTCTCAAAGATACATTAAACTAAATTGATCAGTGATTTTAACTACGAGTTCAGTTAAAGCAGCCCATTAGCAATTACGAATCCCTGTGACACATCGCTCAAGCTAAGTACAGGACTTCATAAACTCGTAACAAATAAAATTTCAAAACTCTACGTTGCTCTGTCTGCACCCACCTTTTCGCTCCTACCCTAAGGCGAAGCGCTTGTGCGTTTCATTTTTATACCTCAATTCCCACGGTTTTATGCAAATTTTTACCAAGTACTGATGCTTCATTATGTATATATATTGGTGATAGCTATACAGATGACTTTTATAGGACTAAAGGAGTAGAAATGAAATGTATTTTAATTGACAGCGAATAACTTTATCTAGAGCTAGGTGAACAGAGAGTTGAAGACCTTTTTAAAATTGAACATAAATTATTGATCAATCTTAGTTAACTATGGTTGCCGAGTAAGCAAAATAAAATCCACTAGCTGCCTAACAGACAGTTTGCAATGCAAATTCTTAAAGTACTAACCAGAGTCTATCTTAGTCCAATAGACTTGGATGAGGCGATCGCTTTCTATGAAAGCCTTTTTACAGAAAAATGTTGGTTGTGGTTTCAATATTCCGAAGCTGAGTTGGAACTCGCCGGTGTGGGTTCTATTCTTTTAATTGCTGGTTCAGCAGAAGCACTCTCTTCATTCAAGAGTACACATGCAACATTTCTCGTTGACTCACTCAATGATTTTCGAGAAGCACTTATTCAGCAGGGTGCAGTGATTCTGGCGGAACCTAACAAAGTTCCCACTGGAGTCAATATGCGAGCGATGCATCCTGATGGAACCATTATTGAGTATGTTGAGTTTGCTTGATTAATTTTCTGCCCAAAAAAGATATTGACATTAGACATCTCTAGAAATTAAATATGCTTTACCCAGAACCCTTGTAAAGAAGTAGCAGTGCTACATCTCTACACATTCTTTATCACAAGGTTTTACCACCATATCCACAGGCACTTTAACATATTTGCAGACATGAGCAAATTAGAAGATCAAGAAAATATCATTTTCAATTTGAACGATACGCTAATTCTCAAGGTGGCAGATGTAGAAGCAGGTTGATTGGTAAGCTGTGAACGAACAAACGAAAAATACGGGACTATTTTTTTACATTTAATTATGTCTGCTTACTTAATAATGAATTTTACATTACTTTTTGTCACAATTTTATCAATTGTAACTAAATATTTAGCTGCTATGTAATAATGAAAACTGAGAATTAATTCGGCGACCGCGTTTGTTTTTATTATTGACAGGCTTTTTCCTTTTGGTATTCACAGACTTTTCTCCGAAATCTAAAACTCTACACATCTATGATTTGGGAGACAATTTATGTCAGTTTATGTAGGCAATCTTTCTTACGAAGTTACAGAAGAAGGTTTAAATGGGGTGTTTGCAGAATATGGTTCTGTAAAGCGGGTTCAGCTACCGACCGACCGTGAGACAGGTCGTATGCGCGGCTTTGGTTTTGTGGAAATGGGCACAGATGCTGAAGAAACAGCTGCCATTGATGCTCTTGATGGTGCTGAGTGGATGGGACGTGACCTCAAAGTGAACAAGGCTAAACCCAGAGAAGACAGAGGTTCCTTTGGTGGTAATCGGGGAAACAATAGTTTCGGCAATCGTTACTAAGATTCAGAGATATAGCTGTTAAAGCTAATCTATAAATTAAATTTAGTTGTGGCTCAGGCAGGAATGCTTGAGCCTTTTTGCTGCAAAACTTGCTTGGTAAAAAGTTAGGCGATCGCAGCTTCACGAGTAGCAACTTTGCTAAACTGATTTACCGGACGAGGTAAACCAAGATTTTCGCGCAGGGTTCAAAATTTGACCATATAAAAAAATACTCAACTACTTCTTGTTACGAATTACTTACACAGGCTGTGCTTTGAGTAAATCTGTTTTGGTAACAAATTCACTGAATGTACTTGCAACCTGCTGCGGTAATGCGATGCCTGCGGCGGGCGTAGCCAACGCAGGAGTAAGCGAGGAAACAGCAATTCAGCGACTCGATAGGCTTCTTCAAGATGGGGATACCCTGAGAAAACGAAGGTATCAATTCCTAAATCGGCATATTCCAGCATTCGCGCTGCAACTGTCTCTGCATCTCCGACTAAGGCAGTACCAGCACCCCCACGCACTAAACCAACACCTGCCCATAAGTTGGGACTAATTTCTAAGTTTTGGCGATTACCCTTATGTAGTTGGGCCATGCGGCGTTGTCCTTCAGATTCAGATTGAGCAAACCGCCGATGTGCAGCAGCTATGGTTTCATCATCCACATACTGAATCAGTTCATTAGCTGCATCCCAAGCTTTTTGCGTAGTTTCACGTACTATAACGTGCATCCGAATCCCAAAGCGGACTGTTCTACCTTGTTCTGCTGCTAATTGGCGTACCTTTGCAATCTTTTGAGCAACCTGATCTGGTGGCTCACCCCAAGTTAAATACACATCAATATGTTTGGCAGCAACTTGGAGTGCAGCATCTGAAGAACCACCAAAATATAAGGTGGGGTAAGGCTTTTGTACGGGAGGAAATTCGAGTTTTGCCCCTTGAACTTTCAGATGACGACCACTATAGGTTACTTCTTCACCTTGCATGAGCGATCGCCAAATTGTCAAAAACTCATCTGTGAATTCATAACGCTGATCATGATCTAAGAAAATCCCATCTTTAGCAAGTTCTTTTGTATCGCCACCAGTGACAACATTTAGAATAATTCTACCGTTAGAAATCTGGTCAAAAGTAGCAGCCATTCTAACTGCCAAGGAATGCGACATAATTGCTGGACGGAAAGCTACGAGAAACCGCAAGCGTTCCGTAACTGAAATTAACGAAGTAGCTACAATCCAGGTATCCTGTTTTTGTCCAGTACCAATCAACATCCCGCCATAGCCCAATTTATCAACAGCTTGAGCTATTTGCTGCATATAGGGATAAGTGGCTGGTCGCCTCCCAATTGTAGTACCTAAATAACGCTCGTCTCCCTGTGTAGGCAAATACCAAAAAACTTCCATGTTCCTATCTCCTGGCGCTATTTATGACTGATAGTTTCTGGTGTGATGGCTGCATATTGCTCGCTAGTCAGCATCGCTTCCTTGATACTAATTGCTTTAGGAATAACTTTTTCTTTGGCAAACAAATCAGCTATCTTCTGTTGATTTTCCATGATTTCTGGCGTAATTGGTCTTAAGCCATAAGTTCGCCTTTCAACCATTGTTGTTAAAATATCTTCATCAATTTTGAGGTGAGGAATAGTAAGTTTTACAACTTCTGATCGGTTTTTATCAGCCCATTGACCTGTATTATCTATCTCTTCAAGAACCAATCGCACTAATTTCGGATTTTCTGTGGCAAACTTTCGTGCCGCCATGTAATATCCACCTTGAGTAGAAATACCACTAGCATCTCTCAAAACACGAGCATTTACCTTTTTTTGTGCCACGGCTAGATAAGGGTCCCAAGTTACCCAGGCATCAATTTTCCCTTGAATAAAAGCATCACGAGCTTCTGAAGGAGGGAGACTGATAGCTTGAACATCACTATATTTCAAACCAGCCTCTTCCAAAGCTTTTATTAACAAGTAATGGGAAGCAGAACCCTTTTGAAAAACTACTTTTTTACCTTTGAGATCGGCTAAGGTGCGAATTGGTGAATTATTTTGGACTATAATCCCACTTCCTTTACCAGTGCTGGGTTTGTTACTTGCAACATAAACTAAAGATGTCCCAGCCGCTTGGGCAAATATTGGGGGAGTTTCACCTACAGAACCAATATCAACCCTACCTACATTCATTGCTTCCATCAGTTGTGGCCCTGCGGCAAATTGCGCCCATTCGACGGAAACACCTAAAGGCTGTAAACGTTTTTCTATCAATCCTTTAAGTCTGAAAATATCCCCAGAACTTTGATATCCCATTCGGACAACTTTGGTTTTTAACTCAGTAGTTTTATTTTCTGAGTTTGCTGTTTGGACTGAGCAACTAATTAAGGTTGTTGAGATTGTTAATAATCCAGGTAATAGAAATAGTGAAAAACGTTGGAAAATGTTAACTCGTGGCTGTTTGAAAGGGGTAATCATGAATATGATACGTTATTTTTATTTGCTTTTGATTGACTATTTGACTAAATATGTGCAGATATTCAGTCATGGGAGCGTACAGTTGTATGCTCCTAATCCAAAGACTTAAACTTTTTGAAACTGAAGGTTCTTTTGGAAAAGTTCTTGAACGTTTTTCCAAGCATCGGCAGCAGCTTCGGGATTGTAACTAGCACGATGGTTGCAAAAAAAGCCGTGTTCTGCACCAGGATAGCGGAAGATAGCATGAGGAATGTGATATTTCTTCAGTTCCGCCTCGATCTGCTCTGTTTGCTCCAAGGGGATTCCTTTATCTTCAAGACCAAAGAATGCGTAAATCGGGCCTTTAATATCAGGAGTACGTGTAATGGTTGGTTCTCCACCGCCGGGAGTTGAGTTAGGAATACCGCCACCATAGAAGGAAGCTGTAACTTTAATATCTGGTAATGTGGCTGCTAGGTAAACGACGTGACCACCAAAGCAGAAACCAATGGAGCCGATCGCATCTCCTTGCACATTTGGTAAGGTTCTTAGATAGGCGATCGCAGCTTTAATATCACTCAATATTTCATCTGCTGTTGTCTGCTCCTTATACCCTCTTCCTTGCTGCACATATTCTGGGGTGTATCCACCCTCGAAACCGGGAGCGGTGCGTTGAAATAAAGTCGGTGCGTAGGCGTAGCCCGTCGAAGACATCGCCACATAACCTATGATGGCAAATTTCTCAGCAACTTCCCGAATGTGAATATTGACGCCAAAGATTTCCTGAATCACGATAACAGCTGGGAATGTTCCCTTTTGTGCTGGTTCCGCTAAGTAAGCATCAATTTGCAAATCACCGTTAGGGACTTTAACTTGAGCGGTGCGAATTTCTGTGTTTGTCATCTTAGGGATTAGCCTGTAATTGCTTTGAGGACGAAATGTTTTATGGTAAGTTTTGTACAATATTACTTAAATTTTACCGATTTACCGTAGTTTCCAGAGTAGTATTTCACAAACAATGTGCAAAGGCAAGTCCTTTGATTTAGAGATGTAGATGAATATAAGACCATATCAAGAATCTGATGCTGAATCAGTCAGCGCTCTGTGGGATGAGGTATTTCCTAATAACCCATTGCACAGCAGCCCAAAATTCGTCATCAGTCAGAAGCTTGCTGTACAGCCTGAGTTGTTTTTTGTTACGGAGATTAACTCTGTAATTGTAGGCACTATCATGGCAGGATATGACGGCCATCGCGGTTGGCTATACACAGTTGCGGTCAGTCCTCACTATCAACGCCAGGGTATTGGTAGCAAGCTAGTGCGGCACGCAGAGAAGGTATTGATAGCGATGGGATGCCTTAAAATCAATCTCCAAGTCCGTGTCTCCAACGCAGAAGTAGTTGAGTTTTATAGAAAACTTGGCTATCTCGTCGAAGAACGCATCAGTATGGGAAAGCTTGTTGCATAAGTGATTGATTGTATTGCCATTAACTCAAACTAGGAGAAAAATTTATGAAGCTCGATGCAGTTCATCATATTCAGGTAACTTATCCTCTTGAAGTGGAGGATGCAATGCTGTTTTTCTACAGCAAAGTTTTGGGATTGACTGAAATTCCCAGACCTGAGGTAATCAAAAACGATTCAGGAGCGTGGTACAAGTTGGGAGATATTGAACTGCACATTAGTACAGAGAAAAACACCAATAACCAAGCATCTAGACGACATTATTGTTTTCAAGTCGATAACTTAAACGCCTTTGAGGAACACCTAAAAGGACATGGGGTAGAAATTATTCCCGATCAACGACCAATTCCAGGATGTGTAAGGTTTTTTCTGCGCGATCCCGGTGGGAATCGTATAGAAATCGCAGAGTTCGTCAAGAGTACTTTTGTCCAGCTACAAACAGAGGAGTTGCTATTAGAAAGACCTTCAGTAACGTTGTCTTAGATACCAAGATGATTGGAAGTCGCACGCCAGTATTAAGTAGGTGGGTGGGAAAATTTATAACTATGTCATTGCGAACGGAGCAAAGCGAAGTGAAGCAATCGCAAGGGTTTTGAGCATTTTACATTTCGTTACATAGTTAGATTTATTTGAGCCAACCTACTTACTCTGCTTTAAACTTTCTGGCGAGCCTCTAAAAAAGCTTGATTTTCTGCTAGTACAGCACGGCATAAATAAACCACCCATTCTAAATCAACGAAACTCTTACGCTATATTCCTTCTGACTTTTGACTTCCACTTTACAGTACTAGTCTGCGTAGGCAAATTAATTATGTGGATTGAACTTGCAACTCCTGAACACCAGAGAGTCTTTAATAATTGGGGTAAATTTGACCGCTTAGAGACAAAAACATACCGTCCTATTATTGATGGACAAAGAATTACCATAAGTGATAAAGCAATAGTTTTTGCTTTCTTCATAGATGGGTTAGAAGAACCTGTAGGAAGATTCAGATATTTTGATATTAACCCACGAAATCGTTCGGCAGAATTTGGATATACCATCAATCCAAAATGGCGAAAACAGGGTTTAGGAACGAAAATGTTGATTACTGCCATCGATTACCTGTTGACAACAACAGAACTCAACAAATTATATTGTCAGACTGCTGCTTTCAACATTGGCTCAGTTAAACTACTTGACAAGCTCGGTTTTCATAGAGATGGAATTTTAAGAGAACATCACGAGTTAGACGGTAAACTATGGGATGATTATATTTACAGCATCTTACGGAGTGAGTGGAAAATTAGCAAATTTTTCAATAATTAACTGTTTAATTAATCTGATTTAATGATATGGCTATTCAAGTGAATTTTTTAACTGATTGTGTGTATGCAGGTGGAAACGCAATTAATTGCGTACTGGGGAATATTAAATCAGGCTTTTCGAGTTGTATAGAGTTTTTTTGAAAAATAAAATAGCAATTCTATATTTTTTTGTAAATATCACACTAAAGGTAGAAGTATTTTCGGAGTGAGTACATACATCTATATATAAATAGTCAGATTAATTCAGAGGAAAATAACTTATGTCTGATTTAATTAACAAACAAATTATCCTTAAAAGTCGTCCAGTTGGCGAACCAAAGGAGAGTGATTTTGCTTTAGTAGAAACACCAGCTCCCGAAACGGGTGAAGGCGAAATTCTTAGCCGCACCATTTATCTATCTCTCGACCCTTACATGCGTGGTCGAATTAGTGCGCGCGAGTCTTATGCTGCATCAGTAGAATTGGGTTCAGTTATTGTGGGTGGTACAGTTAGCCAAGTAATTAAATCAAATCATCCTCAATTTCAAGTTGGGGATTTTATTCTTAGCAATAACGGTTGGCAAACTTATGCTGTATCTAAGGGTGAGACACTGCGTAAACTCGATCCTACTCAAGCACCTTTATCGTATAGTCTAGGTGTATTGGGTATGCCAGGTCTGACTGCTTATGCTGCTCTACTTGATATCGGTCAACCAAAAGAAGGTGAAACTGTTGTGGTTTCAGCCGCTTCTGGTGCTGTCGGTGCAGTAGCAGGTCAAATTGCCAAAATTAAAGGTGCGCGAGTCGTGGGAATTGTCGGAAGTGACGATAAGCGGGATTATATAGTTAAGGAATTAGGTTTTGATGTTGGCATTAATCGTAAAACTCAAGAACTTGATTTAGCGCTCAAAGAAGCTACCCCTAATGGTATTGATATTTACTATGACAATACAGCAGGTGTAATTTTAGAAGCTGTGTTGCAGCAAATCAACCTTGGGGCAAGAATTCCATTAGTAGGTTTGATTTCGGAGTATAACGCTACATCTACTCCATCAGGGCCTAATTTAATGCCGCTACTAATCAAACGGGCTTTAATCAAAGGTTTCTTAGTTAGTGATTATCAACATCGGTTTAATGATTTTTTGCGTGATGTTTCTGGATGGTTACAGTCTGGTCAACTCAAGTATAGAGAAGATGTGGTTGATGGTTTAGAGAACGCTCCTCATGCATTCATTGGTTTACTTCGAGGTGATAATTTTGGCAAGTTGATTGTTAAGGTAAATGACGACCCAACAACAGCTGAATAAGTTATTAAGCTAGGTATATAATAATTTCACACAAATCAGTGGTATGAAAATTGCCAGATTATTAACTACAAAGTATGGCAATCAGTGTAGAAGTTACGAGTAAAAAGATCCCCGAGTTCTTCAAGAAGTCGGGGATCTGAGCCTCTCAACTGGACAAAAGGGAGCAAAATGTTGAAAGTCCTTTGGCAGCTGATAGTCCAACTGTGCAGCTAGCAATTTCGGAACTGGCAAACAAACAGTTCAACCTCTCGAAGAATAAATGGAATCAACGCATGGGGGCAGCTTCTCTACTTGCGCCTGGTTCTGCGATCGCTGATAATTATCGAGAGTTTGAATATGAAGGAGATATTCCTAACGAACTTGTGACTCGTGACTACAACCGTTTTACTCTAGCTTTGGGCAAGCTCAAAATTCCTGATGAAGCTTTACGCCCTGGTATCAACGTTGATATTGAAGTCGTAGCAACTCGTTCTTTGGGAATACGTTCTGCGAAGCAAACTATTAGCTGGCAGCGTGCAATCCGCAAGCCTAGATAAAATTTAGGAAGATTTTTTCCCATCTGAAACCATTTGCGAGAGAAGATAGGCTGCAAAATCTAGTAATTGATCCAGCAAAAAGCCAATGATACCGATGTAAAGAATCTGCTGGATTATGTAATCGGCATTGCCAGCTTTATAAGCATCCCACAGGGTAAAGCCAAGTCCTCTTGGGCCGATTAACATTTCTGTAGCAATAACTATAAACCAGGCTACCCAAATGCTAACTTTCAAGGCGTGAAATAGATGAAATATAGCTACTCGAAAGTTATTATTCTGTCTATGAAAATGCCGCATCCCTATTGCCGTGTTAATAATCATCGTCCAGAGAGTTCCTAAAAAAACTACTATAATAGCAGCCGATTCGCTCTCTTGAAATGCTAATAGAGCAATAGGTAGCAAAGCTATAGGCGGGATACTATGTGGTATTTGAAATATTAGCCTAAATAGCTGATAAACCATGCTATTCAGACCTATGAAATATCCAATAAAGCTACCCAAGACAACGGCTGGAATGTAACCGACAAATAACCGTTGTAGGCTAGCTAAAATGTCTAAAAACATATTATTCTCTCTGCCTCAGTTCTCATGAAAAACATTTGCGAAATACTGTGGCAATAACACAAAATAGGAATAGAAAAGTGTATTTAGTTACAGGTTGTTTTTGAACACCGTAAGATTCTTGATATTTTTTCCTCCTTGATGGCTAATCAAAAACTTAAGTATTCTTACGATGTCCTAGTAGTACTACAAAGAATATGTAAAACTTGGCTTTACTAAACCTTATCAGAAAAATAAATCCTGATTAGTAAATTAAATACAATTTCCATAATTTACTTGCTTGATAATTGTACTAATACCAATTATTAATGAAGCTGTACAAAATCAAGCTTGGTCAGACTTGGGGCTTGAGCAAATTGTTCGGGAGCAATTTCATAGCGTCAGTGTGGGTAGTTCACTACCTTTTCTTTCTGACGGTACAGGACAAATAATTAGAAATGGTGCAAATTAAGAATAGTGTAAATATCAGAAATTATGGACGCTGCTAAACGCCTTGCTACTCTCAACCGCATCCGCAAACTCAGTCGTCTGATGGATACATCTATACGCATCCCTCTAACAGGTTTTCGCATTGGAATAGATCCAATTATCGGTTTGGTTCCAGGTGCTGGTGATTTAATCAGTACAGCGTTTTCAGCTTACATCATATTTTTAGCTACCCGTTTTGGCATCCCACGTCAAGATTTAACCAAAATGATTTTTAATGTTGGTTTAGAAGCAGTCGTTGGTACTGTGCCTTTAGTGGGTGATTTATTTGATGCTTTCTACAAGTCTAATATTCGCAATTTGGCTATTTTGGAGCAACATTTGACAGTCGTTGAACCAGAACTCAAAGAAGTGTCTGATGAACTTTATTCTGATAAGTTCAGGCAAGTTTAAGTTAGTCGTCCTAGCATCACTAATCTTGTCACTGCCTTCCGCCCCTTTCAATTTTTGGAAGTTCCAAGCTAAAGGAATTTGAGTGTTATATGATAACACCTTTAACTACCCAAGTTTGATACCCTGTTGCTTGAGTAGATTTAGTAACAAGTTTTTAAATATGCCACTTAGGATACCAATAAGAGGAGTAGGAACAGTTAGGAGATATCGGCGGAAAGTTTTGACATCAAAAGGCCAAACTGGCAACTCATCGGTCATAGTATATAAAGTGCGTAGCTGCTGAATTTTTTCAGATTTTTTCTTGAAGGCTTCTGTGTCTTCAGCCAGACTAGTATAAATTCCTGAATACTCTGCTCGGAACTGTCGAGCAATTTTATGTAAAGACTCTTCTTTAGCTCTTTTCATGCCGCTATGTGCTGCCAGCAATGGCCCAAAAAAACATCCCATTGATAAAAAAATATACAATGGAATTACCAGATGAACAAACCAGAATCCCTTTCCGACATCTTGTGTAATCACCTGATACTCAATCACGCCTATCCAGATACCTAAAACAGCAACTAGATAGGCAGTTTTAAGCGAATAATCACTAAGACATCGAAGACCGCCACAGCGATCGGGATGAAGAGGATTAATATCGAGATCCTTATTTCCTAAAATTTGATAGAAAATCCAAATATTTGTAATCAGATTGAGAACAAGTATAGTACCCATATATACGACTGCAAATGTACCAATCGTAATGGTTAATCCTGGTAGAAGACTAGAGCTAGTCCAACTCTCTTCTAATGTGGGTCTGATTATAAAAACAATAGTGCTGAAAAAGAGAGCGCTGGCAAGCGCAGAAAGTTTGCGCCATTTTTGGGAATAGAGGTTAATAACAAATTGATCAATCTGAAAAAAGTCAATTTCTAATACGTCAGATTTTTCCAAATCTTGAATTACTTTATCGATTGCTTGAAAACTCCACAAGTAATATCCCAATGTTACTGGATTAATGAAAAGTCCTACTAACCAGGGAATCCAGTCTCGAAGCAACCCCATCTCCCCCTGCTTAGACCACAGCGTATTACTTAGGAATGCAGTAAACAAATAAACTACAGTAGCGGTAACTGCTGCCAACAGCCCAAAAGTTAGAGGAGAAAGACGAAATTTTTCAATTACTAGATACGCAACAGGATCAAATCGGTGAAGGTTTCGTTTGTGCGAAATATCGGAATTCATTTTTTCTTTAAAAATGAGTCAGGTCAATAACACCATACATATTTAGGAATAATTGTGCCAACTTGGACAAACAAAATATAGTAATAAATCTGGTGAGCCACTAAGGGACTTCCAAAAAATAAATTATTCTAAATTGATTTGTACGCTTATAGGGGCGCACAGTGCGCCCCTACGTTCGCGGAGGGTTCCGCAGGTTTTACTGGAAGTCCCTAAAGTTAAGAACTAACGGCAAAATCAGCATTTCTCGTTTGATAAAGAGCTTTTGGTACATACCTTACCCCAAACGATGCTGTGAGCAAGCCGTTGGGTGAGCATGATATCTCTTGGACTAATGACTAACCACTGTATATTTACAATTATTTTCCTAAATTCCGCTTCATTTGTTCTAACTCATCTTGAGTTTCCCAACTACGGAACTTCTCTTCTAAGTCATCAAAGCCACCAGAATAACTGCTAGTTTTATTCGACCAGCCGCTAGTTTCAAAACGCTGCTGGGTTTGCGCTTTAGCACGGGCTGTCTGTGCTTCGGCTGCTTTAGCTTGCACTTCCTGTCGCCGTTGCTGAATTTTTCGCAGTAGTTCCTGAGATTGGTTAATGCGTTCTTTCAGCCCTTGCATGTGTCCCCAACGCTGATTTCCTTCGCGCAACAGGGCTGCTTCTCGTTCGCCCGCCGCACTTGCCAAATCCTCTCTGCCGGCGTTTTCGGCTTTTTGAATGCGGATATGCCAACGCTGAATTTCTTGAGCGGTGGACAGAATTTCTTCTTGCGATCGCTTCTCTTGTACTTGTAAATCTGCAATCAGCTTTAGTGTACCTTCTTCTTGCTCACGCAGCTGTTCTAGCAGCGCCTCTAACTCCAAATGTGGATTGTTACGTAAGAATTCTTCTAAACGGTTTTCTAGAAACCGACTCAAATCATCAAATAATCCCACTGCTAGAACTCCAGAGATTGGGTGCGTGACTATTTTATTGTAGTAGTCAGGTGAACTTCTGAGTGTTAGTTAGATTTAAAAATTGGGAAGAATGTATGTGGTGAAAATACGCAAGCAACGCTAACCTATAAGATAAGGCTTTAATCAGTATGAGTTCTGATTTTCAACCGCCATCTAAGAGTTTGTCCATACTAGCTTCTGTGGGAGGAGTAGTTACCGGTCTAATAGCGATCGCAATTTTAAATGTTTGGTATAAGCAAGTTCCCAAGACTTCTCTAGAAAAACCTGAAATATCAACATCCCAAACTGCTGCACGACAATCGGTACAACCGGAGAAATCACAACGCCCTGTTTCTGCTGCTAAAGAACCTGAAATAGTTGCCAGTCTTGATGCAAAATCCGTAGTTTTACCAGGTCAGCCTATTCCTAAGAACCAACTAACTGTATCAATAATTCCATACATTGCTCCTAGCGTTGGAAAACTGACGCCAGAGGAAACGACAACTGCCCGTCAGGCTTGGTCATACTTCCAGCGCAACTGGAACGATGAAACTGGTTTAGTCAATTCCCTTGATGGCTTTGCCTCTGTCAGTATGTGGGATCAGACAGCTGCGATACCTTCGGTAAGC
>NZ_DASQZC010000132.1:0-2832 GCF_035638895.1 Nostoc sp.
AGTTGCGATCGCTAGTTTAGTTTAAATATTGATTATTTTGAGGGTGGGTTTTGTACCTACCCTTTTTGTTACTCACTCGTAACTTTTTATTTGGTAACGTATGTTAAAAGATGCATCTGTTAGCGTAGCGGGCGCGCGTACTCGCGCGACAGAATTATTAGATTCAAAACCTTTAAACTTAAAAAGACTTGGAATCGATGAGATAGCTTTGATTAAAGGAAAAGGTAATTACTGTGCAGTACTAGTAGACTTAGATACATCTAAGTTGCTCGTAATTTTAAGCGATCGCACTCCAGAGATAATCAAGAAAACCCTTATATGGTGGGGAACTGAAGTTTTAGAACAAATAGAGGAAGTCAGTATAGATTTATGGAAAGGGTATAAAACTTTAGTTACAGAATTAATGCCTAAAGCTCAAGTAGTTGCAGATAGATTTCACGTTATGGTTCAGATAAACAAGGAATTAGATACACAGAGAAAACAAGAAAAGCGGAATGTAGAACATTTAATAAAAAAAGCAAAAACATCATCAGAAAAGGTAGAACATGAAAAAAAAATTAGCAGGAATTAATAAAAGTAAATACGTTCTACTTAAAAACGAGGCGCTCTTGCAATTATAGTGATAATTCTCCCACTCGTCTTTGTAGTAACCTTAAAATAACCTGTTGTTCACCTTCTTGTTTCCCTTCTTGTTTTCCGCGCTCGTAGCCGATACGTTCACCTGTAGTTATATACCTCATAGTCAACTCCTGCTCAAATTTCATAAAAATAGATTTTAAGCTGATTTATTTGTTCGCAACCAGTTAAGTAAATCTTCCATAGCAGTAAAATCTAACAAAGCTTCGGCAAGGTTTTCTAACTGATTTAAAGAAAGAGATTTGATGCGCTCTTGCAATTCTGGTGATAATTCTCCCACTCGTCTTTTTAGTAACCTTAAAATAAGTCGTTGTTCACCTTCTTGTTCACCTTCTTGTTTTCCGCGCTCGTAGCCGATGCGCTCACCTGTAGTTACATATCTCATAGTCCGCTCCTGCTCAAATTGTTTAAACTCTTCCCAAAACTGATTTTTCAATGCCTTTGGTAATATCATAACCCAATCGATGAATCGATACAGGTTGCGAATATCTTGCTCTTCTAAGCCCAAATCATATAGCCTACGAATTAAGCTAAATTTCCATATTTTGCGTTGTTCGGGTGATGAGCGTGTCTGCTGCGTTTTCAAATGCGCCATGACGACAGTTGCAAATGGATTGTCGCTATTTTCTAACTCATGAAAGCGATTTTCGTAATCCAAAAGTTTAATACTGCCAAATTCAAAAGTTAAGCGAGTATTGGGATAATTGTAGCTGTAATTGCTTGGTCGCCATTCGCGGTTTGGATCGCAGAGAATTGCAAGGCTTATTGCTGGTCGATCAAAGCGGTCAAATATGCGAAAATTATAGGTAAACATCCGCTTGCTAAAGTTATCTTCTTTTTGTCTCTGAATTTCGACATGGATTAATAACCATAGTTCTTCCCCTTGGGTTTGCCAAACTTTGACTAATTGATCGGCATATCTTTTACCCTGTTCAGCTTCACGAGCTATTTGTTGGAATTCTTTATCTAAAAATTCGTAGGGACGTTCCCAATCAATTAATGCAGAAGTTTCTGGAAAAAAGAAATGCATTGCTTGGGGAAAATAAGCTTCTATAATTTCTTTCCAAGAGCTATCAAAATCAGCGCGTAGGCGTAGCCCGTCGTAGACATCGCTAATATTAGTCATGAATTGATTGCAGATGATAAATTTGGAAAATTCTTAACATTTAGTTTCGCTTTGCTTAACTATAGCATTCATAAATCATGCGTTAAAAACTGTGCCGACATTAGCAAAAAAATAAGCGTCAAAGCTTTTTTTGAATGCACCCTAAATCGCTAGTTTAGCTAAAATATTCATTGCTTTAAAGGCGGGTTTTGTACCTGCCTTTTTTTGCTATTGTCAGTTAGAGATTCTAGTAATCACTATCGAAAAACCATGAATTTAATGTAAAATTTTGCAATCACAAGTCTGTGAATACTGAGAAAGATCCACAGGCGATGTCTACAACGGGCTACGCCTAGACTAAAAATGGTTCTTTATTTCTTGCCCTGCGATCGCACATCAATAGATTACGTACAATCTATCTAGAATCAAATTTGGCAAAACCGCTCATGTTAAACTACAATCCACTGCATTGTTTGCCATCTTCCGAAGAATTACCCGACTCAGATGATACTGCTGTGGATAATGAACTCCAAAATTTAATTCCCGGCTTACTGAAAACGACACTGGCTTTGGCTTGGTGCGATCGTTGGGATTGGTTCTTTGGTGTTGACATGGGTATTTATTATCACCCAGACAAACCAGCGATTGTCCCTGATGGGTTTCTTAGCTTAGGAGTTAAACGCTTCATTGATGAGGACTTGCGCCTAAGTTATGTCTTGTGGGAAGAAAAGAAGCAGCCAATCTTAGCACTAGAAGTTGTTTCTCAAATATATCGGGAAGAATATAGCACCAAGAAAGAATTCTATGCCAAAGAATTAGGGATTTTGTACTACATTGTATATAGTCCGCTTCGGCGTAAAAAGACACCTTTGGAGGTGTATCACCTAGTTGATGGGGAATATATATTAATGTCAGGAAATCCCGTTTGGCTGCCAGAGATTGGTTTAGGAATTGGGCGAGAACGGGGAATTTATCAAGGTATAGTGCGGGAGTGGCTGTACTGGTATGACGAGGAAGGGCAAAAATTGCTGACACCAGAAGAACGCATTAGAGAAGCGGAAGAACGCACAGCTTTTGAAGAACAGCGACGG
>NZ_DASQZC010000133.1:0-6397 GCF_035638895.1 Nostoc sp.
ACGTAATTGGCTACTAAAAGCATCAATTACTGTGACGACTACCAAAAGCACTAACATCATGGTTGTTGCTTTGGTGTACTCGAACCCGTCGATGTAACTTTTTAACTGAAAGCCAATACCACCTGCACCAACTACACCCAAAACAGAAGCAGCACGGATGTTGTACTCAAACATCCAAAAGGTGTAACCTAATCCCAGTGGTAGCACTTGCGGGAGAATGCCGTATTGAGCAATCTGTAGCTTGGAGGCTCCGATAACTTGCAACGATTCAAGAGAACGCGGATCAACTGCTTCAATTGCCTGTTGATAAAACTTGGCCAGGTAGCCGATGGTGTAGATTCCCAAAGCTAAAGTTCCTGCTGGTGCGCCTAAGCCAGTGGCGGCAACAAAAATTAGCCCCAGAATAATTGAGGGGACAGAACGCACAGTATTTTGCAGTAAATTAGCTAGCGATCGCAACCACCCAGGGGCAATGTTGCTGGCGCTAGCTATAGCAATCGGTACAGAAAGAATTGCTCCAATGGTAGTTCCCCATAAAGACATCTGTACAGTTTCAATTAGTGCCTTAACTGCAATATCTAAAACTTTCCAATCGGGAGGAAATAACCGGGTAATAAAATCGGTGATGTATGGCCAGCTAGAACGCAGCAGTTCAAAATCGAGTTTGAGTCCTCGCAAAGCCCAACCATAAACTACCACGACAATTAATAAGATGAGTAGAGAACTCAGCCAAGGGTAGAAGCGTAAACGTTTTAATTTAAAAAAAGAACTCATATTGTAATCAAATTCCACTCAACTGGAAACTCTAGCAAATTTAGCTTGTAAGTTGTCACAAAGTCCTTGGTAAACGACGCGTCCAGCATCTAAGACGATCGCTTGCTCTGCGTATTGCTCTGCGATTCCCAAATCGTGCAAAACTGCGACAATAGTCATGCCTTGCTGAGTGTGCAATTGGGATAGAGTTTCCATGACTTGTTGCGATCCCACAACATCTAAGCCTGTGATGGGTTCATCGACTAAGAGAATTTGCGGTGATTGAATTAAAGTCCGGGCGATCGCTACTCGTTGTTGCTGTCCGCCACTAAGTTGACTGGTTTTTTGAAAAGCTAACTCTCCTAGTCCTAACTGTTCTAATAAATTTAGTGCCAACATGCGATCGCGTTTGGAAAATCCCAACAGTGTTTGCCAAGTTGTTCTTTTACCAAGGCATCCGCACAAGACATTTTCCAGTGCTGATAACTGCCGAATCAATCCCCCACCTTGAAATAACATCCCAACATCGCGCCGAATTTTTGGCAGTGTTCGGGAATTGATCTCAACATTATTGACGAGCAATTCTCCTCTCACTGATGGCACTAATCCAACTAGCGATCGTAGTAATGTAGACTTACCAGCACCGTTTAGCCCCAGCAAAACGACAAATTCACCGCGTTTAATCTGGCAATTAATCCCGTTGAGAATAGGACGATTGAGAGAGGGAGCATAAGCTGTCTCTAGGTTATGACACTCAATAACATAATCATTCATAGAAATTTATTTATAGCGGTTCTCGGTTGAGTGAAGTACAAGAACCCCACCCCCAACCCCCTCCCCGCAAGCGAGGAGGGGGCTATGATTTACCTTGTATGATTAGCGCTATATTCGTTAACAGTTATTCAAGATGTTTACTAAATAACTGTTAACTGAATTATGGTTCAATTCCAGCAATTTGCAGAGCGTCACGCATGGTTGCTAGGTGACGATCGTGGTTAATTCGCACTAATTCTGTGGAATTATACAAGTCGCGTAACAATTTATTATTTTCCGACTTATTTAATTTCAGCAAGGCGTTGATGATTTTTTCCCGTGTTGGAGTTGAAACATCATCATCAATGGCAATACCGTGGGCAGGTACACCATTAATTTTGTGCAGAACCCGTAACTGATTCTTTTCTTCGGCAGTGATATAAGGTGGATTCAGAGCATATTCTGACACAACAGCCACATCAGCTTGACCGCGCACAACTGCTTGCAAGGCTTTGCTGTAATTACCGCCGTAAGAAACTTGACCAAAGAAACCATCTAAGCGATCGCGGTTGGGTACAAACTTTTGTTTGACCAATTCCGCGACAGGGATAATAAACCCAGAGCCAGAAGTAGGGGAAGTAAAAGCCATTTTCTTGCCCCGCAGTTGTTCTAAAGTCGCTTTAGCTGAATTTTGAGTTTTGAGGGGACTATTCTTAGGGACAACAAATGTTGAACTATAGGTGTATCTTCCAGAATAAGTGGAACGAACTTCGGCTAAATACAAGCTGGCGTTTGCTAATTGTTTCGCTTTCAAAGCCGGACGGCTACTTAAAAAAGCCACATCAGCCCGATTTGCTCTCAAAGCTTCTACAGCAGCTGTATCATCACCCACTTGGGCGACGACTGGAATTCCTAAATCTTTCGATAAAAAAGCTCCTACCGCATTTGCCTTATTTTGCAAGTCTGTAGAATCAGCACGACTGGGAAAAACTATTGTTAAAGTCTTCTGCCCTTGAGCAAGTAAGCGTGGTGTCTGTTGATTAGTGGTGGGGTTGGCGATAGTTGCCTGCATAGCCCCTACTGTGCTGGCTACTAAACCTGTCAGTACTGCAAATGCAGCACCAGCACCCAATAAACTCTTTTTCCTAACACTCATTTGCAACTCTCCATTAGGAAGTTTTCTCAGTTTTTTTGCTAATTATTTTAATTAACCCTAAAGAAGATTTATAGCTTTTAAGAAGAAAAGTCAATAATAAAGCCTAGTTTGTTTGTATTGTAGGCTTCTTTTGTAAGTGTATTGCTACTAACCGCTAATTACAGCGATCGCATCAATTTCTACCAACACATCTTTAGGTAAGCGCGATACCTGCACACAAGCCCGTGCTGGGGCTGTATCTTCTGGAAAATATTTAGCATAAACGGCATTCACCGCCGCAAAATCATTCATATCAGCTAAAAATACAGTGGTCTTCACCACATCTTGAAAAGTCGCACCGGCTGCTGTGAGGATGGCTTCAAGATTAGCTAATACCTGCTCGGTTTGCTTTTTGACATCATCAGTGTAGACAACATCACCAAGGCGGGGATCGATCGCAATCTGTCCAGCGATGAATACAAATTGACCTGAAGCTGCGATCGCTTGATTATAAGGGCCGACTGGTGCGGGTGCGTTATCAGTATTAATTACTTTACGAGTCATAGATATTACTTTCTTTAACGATGTTTCCTGTTTACCGATTTCTGCTTCAGGAGCGATCGGCTTGTTGACTTCTCCATCTGGCATTATCGCACCAGTTAGGTCTGCATCTTTAAAGGTTGCCCCATAGATATTTGCGCCAGTTAAATTTGCCTTCTTCAGATTTGCACCATTAAGATTTGCCATTATCAAATTTGTATCTGAAAGACAGGCTCTTTCTAGATTTGCTTCTTTTGGACAGGCGTTTTTGAGATTCGCTTGTCCCAGATATACCCCAACCTCGGAGTATCCCATAATGCCGTCAGGTCAGCATCGCGATCGCACTCGTATAATACTGTTACGACAGACTGCAAAATATCATTTATGAATATTAAAGAACTACTGCTCCAAGAAATTGAATCATCCCCAGATGTTCTACTAGTCCAAACACTAGATTTTTTGCGTTTTCTCAAGACAAAACCAACAACCGAGGAAATATCTCTTAACCTGTCAACGGAAAAAAATGATCATACTTCCAATCATCAAACGAAACCCGAAAGACAGGAAGCAACACCAATTATTAGAGGCTCTAAAGCAGAAGACTTGCTAAAATTTGCCGGAACCTGACAAGGGGATGATTTTGAGGAGTGCTTGCAGCTTGTTTACGAAACCCGTTCCAAGGCTGAATTTTAGTAATGTACCTCTTAGATACCAACCATTGTAGCCGGATCATTTTTGGAGAAACAAACATCATTCGTCGGTTACAAGAACACATTGGTTTAGGGGTTGCAACTAGCGTTATTGTGCAAGGTGAACTCCTTTACATGGTGCAAAAGTCTTCTCAACAAGAAGCAAATCTTCGCTTTGTCAGAACTTTACTGCAAACCATAGACCTTTATCCCATTAGTGGAGGGGTTGCCGATGTTTACGGTAGTCTCAAAGGAGAAATTGTCGAACATATTGGCCCCAAAGATAAAGCAAAGCGTAGAAAGTTTACAGTTCAAGATTTAGGTTTTAGCGATAACGACTTGTGGATAGCATCAACTGCTCTGCACTATAACCTCACCGTCGTCTCAGGAGACAGCGACTTTCAAAGGATACAACAGGTGCAAACCTTAGCCTTAGAATCTTGGCTTTGACATCCTCTCTTACCCCAACCTCGGACGTATCCCATAATGCCGATATCGCCAATAATCCCGCAGAATGCGATCGTGGTCAAAACATAAATTACCAGGCACACGCCAATACTCAAAAACTCCTACACCCTTAGCATCATCCCCAGCCACAGGTTCACCCGTCGCTGTCGCCAAAAATACAATGCTAATGGTATGCTGACGCGGATCGCGATCGGGGTCAGAATACACCAGTAATTGTTCAACTAACTCCACCTGCAAACCCGTTTCTTCCTCAGCTTCTCGCCGCGCCGCCACTTCCACCGCTTCCCCATAATCCACAAAACCACCCGGAATAGCCCAACCTAAGGGTAGATTCTGTCTTTCAATTAACACTATTGGCCGATGAGGTCGATCTACTAGTTCAATGATGATATCAACTGTTGGTGCAGGATTTCGGTAAGTCATAGTTAATTAGTCATTGGTCATTAGTCATTAGTCATTAGCCAAGGACAAAGGACAAATGACAAATGACAAACAAGATGAGTTTACTTGATTTACCGTGCAAATACTGTTCCGTGATAAATTCGATGCGATTGGCTTTGCCAGTGCCCCTTGGGCGATCGCACAGCGTGTCCATCAGATAATTGCTCCCTCTCATAATTCAGGTTAAATATGCCTTTTCCTAGATCCAGTGGTATTTTGCTGCATCCTACCTCCTTTCCCAGTCGATTTGGCGTTGGAGATTTAGGCTTAGAAGCCTATCGCTTCATCGATTTTCTTAAAGATACCCATCAACAATATTGGCAAGTTTTACCCTTGGGCCCCACTGGATACGGTAATTCCCCCTATATGTGCTACTCAGCAATGGCGGGAAATCCCCTGCTGGTTAGCCCTGAAAAACTGCGAGATGAGGGTTTGCTAACTGAAGAAGACTTTGCTAACTTACCAGGATTTCCGGTAGAAAAGGTAGACTTCGACCAGGTTGTGCCCATTAAGATTGGGCTACTCAAAAAAGCCTGTGAAAACTTTAAAGTCAATGCTACGGATATCCAAAAAAACAAGTTTGCAGGTTTTTGCGACAGTAAAGCCTATTGGCTAGATAATTACGCCTTATTTATGGCGCTGAAAGATGCCCATGAAAATGCAAGCTGGCATACATGGGAGCGAGAATTTGTCAAGCGTGAACCCGAAGCATTAGCTCAGGTAAAGGATCGGCTGAATGGGGAGATTTTTTATTACAAGTTCGTCCAATTTGAGTTTTTCCGGCAGTGGTCAGAACTGAAAAGCTACGCCAATATGCGCGGTATTGACATTATCGGCGATATCCCCATTTACGTAGCTCATGATAGTGCTGATGTGTGGGCGCATCCCGACATCTTTTGCTTAGATGAAGAGACTGGAGTTGCTGCTCAAATGGCAGGAGTCCCACCAGATTACTTTAGCGCCACCGGTCAATTGTGGGGCAACCCGGTTTATAACTGGGAGGAATTACAAAAACAAGACTTTAAATGGTGGGTACAGCGCTTTGAGGCAATGCTGGATTATGTAGATATTATTCGCATTGACCACTTCCGAGGCTTCGAGGCTTATTGGTCAGTATCCCAAGGCGAAGAAACTGCCATGAATGGTAAATGGGTGGAAGCGCCTGGAGACGCTTTTTTTGAAGCGATTAGAGAGAAGTTGGGCAAGCTACCCGTTTTGGCGGAAGACCTGGGAGTAATTACACCAGAAGTAGAAGCACTACGAGACAAGTATGAATTTCCTGGGATGAAGGTTTTACAGTTTGCCTTTGGTTCTGATCCTGGTAATCCATTCTTACCATTCAATTACCCACGAAATGCTGTAGTTTATACTGGCACTCACGATAACGACACAACTGTAGGCTGGTTTAATTCAGCCAGCGACTACGAAAAGCAAAACCTGTTGCTTTATTTAGGTTGTGTTAGTCCTGAAGGCATCCACTGGGATTTAATTCGCCTAGCTTTGAGTTCTATAGCCAACCAAGCGATTATTCCCTTGCAAGATGTTTTGGGATTAGGAAACGAAGCGCGGATGAATTTTCCTAGTACTGCTGAGGGTAACTGGGGGTGGCGCTATCAAG
>NZ_DASQZC010000134.1:0-46303 GCF_035638895.1 Nostoc sp.
GCTACCCCAGAAGAAGCTGCCGCGTTGGGAAGATGTAGCTCTCGCCAACTCCGTCGAGACTGGGATTTGGTCAAAACTGAAATTATGCGAGAAGCTGTCCTCAAAAAGTTTATCACTCATATTGATATTAGAGAAGTTCTCTTGAACACAGGCGATGAGATTTTGATTGAAAACTCCCCAACCGATTCTTTTTGGGGCTGTGGTGCTAATAGAGCAGGTCAAAACCATCTCGGTAAAACTCTCATGAGTGTGCGTGAAGAAATCCGTAATTTGCTATCTTTAACGGTAACTTACGAATAATTTAATCAAAATAGTTACATTCAACATAAGATCAGTAATTCGACGGGGAATAGTAAAATTCCCCAGCCAAAAATATTTGAAACAGTTGCCAATAATTTAGTTATTTATTTGAAAAATTTTAATTAATGGAATTAATGGGCAAAAACAATAAAAAATATTTTTAATTTAACCCAGTTCTTGAGTCAACAAATTTAAGTAATATTACTGAAATATTTTAATAGCTAAGAGTATAAAATTAACTGATGCCAATGATTAAAATTTCTTAATTTCAAACTTGAAACAGAGGTTTTGAAAGTAGTTAATGAGACATCAAGTAATTTGATGTCTCCCTAAATTAACTTTAGAAGGGTTAGAGGGATTAAGCAAAATATCTAATACTTTTCAAATATCCTCTGCTCAATTTTCAAAGATATTTGCCACAGATGCACGCCCAGAGCAAATGCATTTGTCGCAGGAATTTTTGCAAATGGGATGAAAATCAAGGCATTGTTAAGTTGAAAACTCTAAACAGCGACAATTATAAAAAAAACTATACTTCAGTTATGGTGTATATAAGCAATGACATTTACCGATAAACCAAAAGGGTTGCAGCAAAGCTTAGATCAAAAAAGTTTACTGCACCAGATGATAAACCAGATCAGGCGATCGCTCGACCTCCAAGAGATATTAACGACTACCGTTAGCCAGGTACGTTTATTTTTGGGTGCAGATCGAGTAAAGGTGTATCGTTTTGATAGCGATGGTAGCGGTGAAGTTATTGCTGAATCTATCCATAAGCAGCGTCTGCCATCCTTATTGGGGCAGCGCTTCCCTGCTAATGATATTCCACAAGAAGCTAGAGAAATGTTTTTGTTAGTGGGGCAACGTTCGATTGTGGATGTGGCAAACGGGAAGATCGGGCTATCGCCTCTACAGTCAAAAGAAACTGGTAAACTTCTACGAACTAATATCCACTATCGGCAGGTAGACCCGTGCCATATTCAATACTTAAAGGCAATGGGTGTGCAGTCTTCGTTGATAGTACCAATTTTAGATTGCGATCCACAAGAACAATCGGCAAAGCCTAAATTGTGGGGATTGTTGGTATCTCATCACAGTGAACCGCGAAAAATTTCCAAGCGGGAACTAAAAGTATTGCAAAAAGTAGCTGACCAAGTAGCGATCGCGATCTCTCAAAGTAATCTCCTCACCGCAGCCCGCACCAAGCAAGAACGAGAAGCCACTATTAACCGAGTAACCACGCTATTACATAAACTGCCGACAGTCCAATTGCAGGGGGCGCTAGAAGAAGTTATTACTGCCTTCAATGGAACAGGTGGCAGGCTTTACATTGAACAGAGTCAGGAACTATACACCTGGGGCGATCAACCGACACTCCCCTACGAAGATAACAATATTATCGAACAGCATCCCTTATGGCAAAACTGGATGGCTGAGTGTAAAGAAGGTCATATTTGGGCAACATCTGACCTCTATAAAGAACCACATTTGCGAGTTTTGGCTTTAGCATTCCGTTCAACTCAAATTCGCGGACTTATAGTGATTCCCCTACATGACCGGGAAAAATTTATCGGTGTATTAAGCATTTTTCGCTCTGAATTTGAAACGGAAATCTTGTGGGCGGGACGATGTGAACAAAATCGGCGGCTACTGTTACCCCAGCTTTCCTTTGAGCTTTGGCGAGAGCAAAAAAAGGGGCAATCATCTGAGTGGAAACCAGAAGACATCTCATTAGCGCAAGCCCTGTACTATCATTTCTCAATGGCAATTCAGCAGCAACAGATGTTTAAACAAGTACAAACCCTGAATGCCAATCTAGAACTGCGAGTGCAAGAGCAAACTTATGAACTCGAAAAATCATTACTATTTACCAAGGTACTCAAGCAAGTCACAGAGCATATTCGCCGCACATTAGACTTGCAAACAACTCTGCAATCCATCGTTCGGGAAGTCCGTGCTTTGCTAAACTCAGACCGGATGGTGATTTTTGAACTGAAGAATAAATCGGTAATTGTCGAAGAGATTAATGGTAATTGGCAGTCAGTTTTGGGAATGAATGCACCACCTGATTGCTTTCCTGATGAGTATACCCATTTATATGGTCAGGGCAGAGTACGGGTAATTAACAACGTTTCGACAGCTTATTTAAATGATTGTCATCGAGAGTTTTTGCAGAGTCTGCAAGTGCAAGCAACCTTAATAGTTCCGATTAATATAGGTATGGAAGTATGGGGGTTACTAATAGCCCATGAGTGTGAGACTCCTAGAAATTGGGAGGATGCAGAAATTGATTTATTGCAACAGCTAGGAGATCAGGCTGCGATCGCTATTCAACAAGCACAACTCTACGAACAAACCTGTAATGCCGAAGCTGAAGCCAGAAATCAAGCTGCCCAGTTAGAGCATACCCTACATGAACTCCAAGAAACACAGACAAGATTGATTCACACCGAAAAAATGTCCGGTTTAGGACAGTTGGTTGCAGGTGTTGCCCACGAAATCAACAACCCTGTTAACTTTATCTACGGTAATCTCTGCCACGCCAGTGATTACACTGAACAACTGCTAGAAGTTTTACGCCTCTACCAGTTACACTATCCCCACCCTCATAGTGAAATCAAGGCAGCGCTCAAAGCGATCGATTTTGAATTTTTGGTAGAAGACCTCCCGAAAATGATTACCTCAATGCAAGTAGGAAGCGATCGCATCCGTTCAATAGTGCTGTCGTTACGCAGTTTTTCTCGCTTGGATGAGGCTGAAAACAAGCGCGTTGACCTACATGAAGGCATTGACAACACCTTGTTGATTTTGCAACATCGGCTCAAAGGTAATAGTGATTTCCCAAATATTGAAGTCATCAAAGATTATGGCAACATACCACGGGTGGAATGCTATGCCGGTCAAATGAATCAGGTATTCATGAATATTATCAGTAATGCTATAGATGCCCTAGAAATGGAGAATGGGAGTAAGAGGGACAAAGAGAATGCCCAATATCCAATGCCCACTATTCACATTTCCACTAGAATCTCAGCAGACAACTCTCGTCTATTAATTCGTATTAGCGACAATGGATCTGGGATGACTGAAGAGGTGAAAAAGCGGATTTTTGACCCGTTTTACACTACCAAACCTGTG
The DNA here is from genome assembly GCF_035638895.1 of Nostoc sp. Lineage (GTDB taxonomy): Bacteria > Cyanobacteriota > Cyanobacteriia > Cyanobacteriales > Nostocaceae > Nostoc. Next base: position 3,439 of record NZ_DASQZC010000134.1, read on the forward strand.
GGTAAGGGTACAGGACTAGGATTGGCAATCAGCTATCAAATTATTGTCGAAAAACATGGTGGAATAATGGAGTGCATTTCAGAACCTGGCAAAGGTACAGAGTTCTGGATTGAAATTCCCGTAAAGCCTCCAGCCACAATAGATCGCTAAAGGTAGAGGAATCGTTAATAATTCAAAATTAAAGACATTTCAGACGAAGATTTAAACCCCAACTGAGACAAATGACTAAAGTAAAGTTTAGTTGCAAAAAAAAACCTCTTATCCAGAAGTGATAATCTAATAGTAGAAGCTAATAAAGCTTCCCTGGCAGATAATAACAGCTGCATTTGGAATGTAATAAGAGGTAAAGGACGCTGTTTAACTTAAATCTGTCTCGTCAAAACACAGCAACACCCAACGCGAAAACTGCTATTTCCTCAAATATGGAATATCAGGGGGCGCTGTAACTGGTTTTTATAACTTGTTTCCACAAGCGATGAAAGTTGGTACATCCCTGGTTATGATAAATAATGAGAGGAAATAGTTCAGCGAGTAGAGGTTTGGGTGTTGTTGTATTTAAAGAGAAGTCTGAGATAGAGACTCCTCTTGGTGTAAGATTATCCGAAGTTAAAGAGTGAAAAATAGTTTAAATAGCGCCTTATGTCAATTATTGCGCTCAGAGCGTGGTATCTACAGGATTACGAGCCGATTCCAGAACTGGAAAAACGTCCGCCAGACATTCGCTTAAGCAAAAAAAGCTTGCTGAGATCGGCATTGCGAGCAGACTTTTTAGAAGAAAGCGACGAAGTTAGGAAATCAACTTGGTTTGGACGCTATCTGGAAGGGGAAAATATTGAATTTTATATTGAAGGTAGTGGTGGCTATTGCGTCGCCAACATTGACTTAATTAGTCATGAAATTTATTTTACCAAACAGGCGCTGTTGGCTCAGTTAGAACCAACGATTTTTTTATCGTATCAAACAGAGTATGCCGCAGCCACAAATGTTCTAAGAGAAGAACTGCGAAAAAGTTTGGATAGTTTAAACAAGCGATCGCGCCTTCCCCTAACATTAGTAGAATCTTCTCGTCCCAGTGATGCGACTGTACGGATTAACCGCACGATCATGCGAAAAATCCGTAAGAGTTTATTATTTATCGCTGACACAACACCCATTGCTAGTATTGATGGTAAAGAAACTCCCCAAGTAATTCCTAGCCCTAATGTCTGTATTGAAATTGGCTATGCTATCCAAAGTAAGCGGTCTGAACAGATTTTACTAGCGCACATGCAACGTCCAGACTTTGAAGGGCAATTTCCCTTCGACTTACCGACACAGCAAATTTTGCAATTCCAAGACACCACAGAACTAAATGAAATCCTAACAGGAACGCTTCAAAACCAACTAGCACGATTCAAATTGTTTTATTGAGCAATCCGCGATCTAAATCAAAATAAGCGAACAGGTTTATTTTGCAGCTTGGAAGTAATAGAACTGACCCGATCAACCACAGAAATCATGTATTTGTAATCTGGTACTTGTCCATTGGGTACATACCCTACTTCTTGAGCTAAACCTGAAGGCGTATCGCTCATTACTTTACGGATGAACTCTTGACGGTTACGTTCGACATTAGGCCCAATCAAGACTACACCCAAGGGTACATAATGAGGGTCTTTAAATAGGATGCGGAATTGGGTTGACCCCAACTGTGAACCGTAGAGACTCAATTCAGACTCTGAGACAGCACAAGCGATCGCTCTTCCCTCAGCGACAAATTCCAACGCGGCTTTAGGCGTAGGTGCAAATAGAATCTGTGCTATTGTTGTACCAAAAAGATTGTAAAGTGGGAGATAGTATCCTGTAGCTGAACCTAACTGACCTAAAGCGATTGTTTGACCTTGTAGCTGTTTTAATTCGGATATTGGATTGTCTTTGCGAACAACAAAGATTGAACGCAAATTACTAATACCTATTAAAGGAAACAGAGGAACATATTGGTGACGTGCGATCGCGATCGCAGCTATTCCTGGTGGAGCAAATACCAATGACCAAGCACGAGCCTCAAGGCGCTCAACCGCTTTGTTTTCATTAAAAGCAGGCTCTAGCTGAATTAATGCATTTGTCTTCTCGCCCAAATAATTATTAAATTTGGCATATTGGTTAATTATTTGTTCGCCTCCACCATAGTTGATAACACCAATAGTTAATGTGCCCTCAAACTGTCGTGGTGATTGACAAGCGGCAAATGTCAAACCTAGCAGATTAAACAGAAATAAACGACGGGGAAATCGCAAAAACATCACTAATTATGCTTAACTTAAGGGAATAAATTGGTTTTTAAGACTCATTTAGATAAGTTTGATCACTGTCTAAAGACAAAAAGTTAATATTTATTTAAATATTGTTGAGATAATTTCTAACAGATATAAATAAATATTAGACAAACTCAGATATCGCCTTAGTTGGTTAGGTTATGTTAAAGAACATTACATTAAAGAACTTAAAAATAGGTGCTAAATTTAACTTACTTTTAATATTAGTTTTCATAGTCAGTATTTTGGGTAGTGGCGTTGCTTTATCCAGTGTACTTCAGGGAAGGGCGCAAAATGAAGTGGTTTCCCAAGCAGAGATTCTCATCCAAATGGTAAACGCAGTTAGAAACTATACACAAAATCATATAGTTCCCCTATTGGAACCGAGAGTAGAATTAAACTCAACCTTCACCCCTGAAGTAATACCGACTTTTTCCGCTAAAGAGGTTTTTGAAAATTTTCGTAAAAACCCGCAATATAGCAACTTTTTTCATAAAGATGCAACACTTAATCCAACTAATTTAGCAGATAAAGCCGATAACTTTGAAACTCAACTTGTAGAGCGTTTTCGCAACGAACCCAATACTCTAGAAATTACCGGCTTTCGCACCTTGTCAGAAAGTGAAGTATTTTATATTGCACAACCACTTAAGATTACACAGCAGCAATGTCTGCGGTGTCATTCTACACCAAATAAAGCTCCTAAGAGTCAGTTGGCTACTTATGGCTCCGAAAATGGTTTTGGCTGGCAGCTAAATGATATTGTTTCTGCCCAAATAGTCTCTGTTCCTTCTGAAGAGATTTTTACCAATGCCAAACGGACTTGGATATTGATAATGGGACTTTTAATTGCGATTTTTGCGATCGTAGTTTTATTAATTAACTTTTTAATCAAAAAATATGTGATTAAGCGCATCAGAAGAATAGAGAAAATAGCTCAGAAAGTTAGTATTGGTGATATTAATGCTGATTTTGAAGAAAGCTCTAAAGATGAAATCGGCGGATTAGCAGAAGCATTTAATCGCATGAAAGCTAGCTTAAAAATAGCTATGGAAATGCTGAATAACCAGAGCTAACAATTCGTAATGACGCTCCTACGTGGCTTTAAGCGAAGCCATACCGAAGGCTTTACGCTGCGCTAACGTAATTTACAGAGATAAAAACGCAATGGTTAAAAAATTAAGAAAGTAGACGTTGCTGAAATTGCAAAGCTTTTTGAGGTTCGGGAATTTGTGATGCTAAAACATTCACAAATTCTGCACGGGAGCTTTGCCCAGAAGACCTAACAGCTTTTTGGACTAAGAACATAGCTATTGGCCCAATTAAATCAGCCAATTCTCGCTCACACTGATGCACAAAGCTATCGTTGATTACTTGACGTTCTTGGTTTGGTAAATTATTTTGCTTAATTTCAGATTGAACACCAAGTTGCTGTAGGAAAGTACGTTTATCTAGTAAAAACATTGTTTTCTTCTTAAAATCAATTTGTTGATTCCCTCGAAGATGAACGCTTAATTGACTAATTAATTCTTCACAGTTAGGTGCTGATGCTGCAACTTGTCGTAGCAATCTTGAGGCAACAGGGCCGACAAATTCCAAAAGAATTGTTTCTAAGCGACTGTAATTTTCCGGTGACAGGATAGAAGTATGCGGATACCTAATTGAATTTTGTTGAGAAATCGAAGCTTCAGGCGGTTGCGTAAAAGATGACAGTTGAAGTGATTGCGCTTCTATTTTAGTATCGAGATACTTAAGCACCTGTAGAACTTCAGCCGCAGACTGATAGCGCTGTTTGAAGTGGTGTAGCACCATCTTAGATAGCACAGATGCCAACTCAGAACTAATGTTAGCTTGATGCTGCCAATAAATTTCTCCAGTATCTGGGTCTTCCTCAAAGTTTATCGGATTTAACCCCGTCAGCGATTGAATAGCAATAATGCCTAAGGAATAAATATCGCTGTTGGGGCGCGGCTTACCTTGACCCTGTTCTGTAGACATATATCCTGGGGTGCCAATGGCAATAGTAGCCTCGGTGCGCCCTGGAAGTGTAAGCAGTTGAGTTTGGACTTGTTTGACTGCGCCAAAGTCAATCAGGACTAATTGGCCGTCTTGTTGCCGCTTGATTATATTGTCCGGCTTAATATCTCGATGGATAACGTTGCGGCTGTGAAGAAATTCCAGAATAGCCAACATCTGTTGGAGAAGTTGAATTACTTTCTCTTCTGTCCAAGCTTGATTGGGAGACAGTTCTGCTTTTAGAGTATGCCCTTCAATGAATTCTTGCACCAAGAAAAATTCTTGGTTGTGTTCAAAATAGGCTAAAAGTCGAGGAATCTGGTCATGGTAACCCAATTCTTCTAGTGTTTCTGCCTCACTCGTAAATAGCCGTCTGGCAGTTTCGAGAAATTCAGGGTTACGAGTGACGGGTTTAAGGTGTTTGACAACACACTTCGGAAATCCTGGCCGGCGGGTGTCTTGGGCTATATAGGTTTGACCAAATCCACCTTTACCTAAAACCTGAAGGACTTGGTAACGTCCGTCTAATAATTGTCCTAACATTGTGCCACAAGTCTTAAGTCCCCAAATTCATCTTGGCACAACTATTAGCTTTGGCAAGGAAGAAAATAGGTTATGTTGCTGAAATTACAAGGTTTTTTTTGGTTGGTTGAGTTTGAGAAATTACACAACAAAACGGTAGGCATAAAAGCTTACCAGTAAGACTCTAAAATCTTTTTGGGATTTTAGAGTCTTGCATCCTTTCAGAGTGGGATGAAATACAACACGGCAACATCAGTTACTACAACAAGGGGAACCCCCGCAACGTACTTGCTTTAAGTGCCGTGTTGTACTAGTTTGTGTTACTAACAGCTTTGCGTCTGGGGATGCGATGGCAAACTTTTAAGCGCGAATGCAATCTTGGCGAACAAAGTGCTGACTAGGTAAAGGTGAAGTCTCTGGATAAACTGACATTGGTAGTGTCTTGAACGATAGCAATCAACTCACTGCCATAGTAAATTTCTGTGTCTAGAAGCGACGAACTGCCACTCCAATCTGAATACCCAAGAGAGTATTGACTAGAGTTACCAATAGTTGCAATGTAATCAGCATAGGGATTCCAGTCAGTAATGGTAGCGTAACCCAAACCTTGGTATGAAACACCCCAAGAACCGCCAAGAACGAAAGTATCAGAACCAGAACCACCAACCAGAGTGTCGTATTCTACGCCACTGGTTCCATAGCCGTCAAGGCGGTCGTTGCCGTCTCCACCATAGAGGGCGTCATCGCCACTATAACCATAAAGGTTGTCAGCCTCATAGCCACCGTACAATACATCGTTTCCAGAAGTGCCATAGATATAAGACATTTGACTTTCTCCTTATAATTTGTGTTTTTGATTTGTTATTTAGTAAAGTAGTGTTCAGTCAGCAGTTATTGCTTATGTATAACAGGCAATTTCCTCTGCCTCAAAACGTTGGATATCTTTCCAGTTCACTGAACAACAAGTCTTTCATCCTGCGAAAAAGTTCAAGTTTATCTAACTATGGCGTTCATTCGAGTTCACCCGTCTTAAAACTAGAACCCTTAGACGTAACGCGATCTCAATTGAGTGATATAACTTCAAGACAACTTGCTATCCTGTTGATTGAATTATTAGTTGATATCCAAAAAACGTTTATAGATTGAGTCTGTCCTTTTACCCCATTTAACTCAACCGAACTTGAGGAACTTAAGGACAAACTTAAAAACTTCTTAATCTCGATTTTCCTAAGCTAGACACAGGAATCATTTCAGCCACTGCCAAACTTAATTTCCTACTCCTTCTTCTTCCCTAAGTTCGGCAAAACTACCTTAATTTCAGCATCTACAATTACAAAACTTAATATTAGTTTTTAGGAAATATAAAGTTGTAGTTGGAGCGAACAGAAGACTAGCGATCGCTTTCCAGGAATCTCTGGATAGCGGTTGCAGATATAAGAACTTTTTTAACCGCGTCTGCCCAAAGTTAGAGCGCCTTCACAACAGTACTTCACCCTTGTTTCAACTAGCCTTAGCCTTGCAACTGCCATAAAATTGAGGAATTCGCGATCGCGGTTTTAATAACTAAGCGTAAAATTACTTAATGTCGATGCGAGGAGAAAGCAAGTAACATAAATTTAACTGGATAAATTTCCTTGATTTAGTCTTTTCTTTGAATTTTTGCCTGCTTTTGGTCTGAAATAGTGCGTTGCATCTGTGTTCCCTAGCATGATTTTTTAACAAAAGTTTTAAAGGAGTTCAGCTTTTACAATCAAGACTTGATTGAGATATAGATAACTTTGTAGGTGTCGCAGCTTAAGTTATTTACTGCTAGATTGTGCCAGTCATCTCCTGTTTGCTGCTGCATCTTACCAATGCACTACAGATGGTCATGCTTATCCATAAAAATACATTCATTTATAACTTGCGAGGTTCCCCATGAAATCACAACACAGGAGCCGTAGACGTGGTGTAATTTTAACGCCCCAAGGATTGCAGAAACTCCAAGATGCAAAATCTAAATCAGAACATTATGATAATTTTGATAAACATTATACTCGTGAAGTCTTAGGCTTTCGCATGGGGTTAGACCCAGATACAGTAGCAAAGGTATTTGCCTGTGAAATAGGGGTAGATCGGCAAACCCTAAAGTACTGTTTCCAAGCATTCAACTTACAACTAGAAACTCATGACTATCAGTTCATTAATCCGGATATCAACACGCAGGAAAACTACACAAAAATTCAAAATCAAATTGATTGGGGAGAAGCACCAGATGTATCCCTTTTTTGTGGACGCACGGAAGAACTGACAACCCTGAAGCACTGGATTTTAGCTGAGTCTCTTACAAATGAGCCAATACCCTGCCGTCTCATTACGCTATTGGGCATGGGCGGGATCGGCAAAACCTGGCTATCTGTGAAGCTTGCTCAACAACTTCAGGATCAATTTGAGTTCGTGATTTGGCGATCGCTGCTCCCTACTCCTCCAGTTAACGATCTCCTAGCAGACCTAATCGCTGTCCTATCTGATGGCAAAGAAACCGATCAGCCAGAACCATTCAATCACAAAATTTCACGACTGATTTATTATTTGCAACATCACCGTTGCTTATTGGTTTTAGACGGTGCTGACAAAGTTCTCCAAGAATGTGCCGCTCCAGAGATCACCCGTCGAGACTGTATCTGGCTCCAGGACACAGCCATCGGGGAATACTGCGAGTTGTTTAAAAGAGTGGGAGAAGCCACCCATCAAAGTTGCTTAATCTTGACTAGCCGTGTTAAATCCCATGAGATTACCTCGCTTGAAGGAAAGACACGACCTGTGCGAGTATTCTGTCTCCCAGGATTACAGGTTACAGACATACAAGAACTTTTCAAAACCAAAGGAATCTTTAGAGGAAAACCAGACAGTTGGAATCGATTAATCGCATCCTATGCAGGCAATCCCTATGCCCTAAACCGCGTCGCCACAACGATTCAACAGTTATTTAATGGCAGCATCACTGAATTTTTAAAGCAGAAAGTTACAGTTTTTGGTAAAATTTTCGACGGTTTAGACCAAGAATTTGAACAGCTGTCGGATACAGCTAAAGCAACAATTCAATGCATGGTACTCAATCGTCAACCCATTTCTTTTTCACAGCTACGAACAAAGATGCCATCGTCTGTTTCATCTCAAGAACTCCTGGAAACCTTGGAACTACTAGAAGCGCGATCGTGGATTGATGCCAAATCAGGTATGTTCTCTCTGCAAACGATGATGATTGAATATGTCAAATCTTTTATTCTTGACGAGAAGATCGCCAAATTTCAGCCGAGCGCATTTCTAGATCAAGAACATCAACATCAGGTAGCAAGCTAGAACTGCCAGGGGAACTTTTGCCTAAGACTATGTTTCTTTGAGTTCATTACTACAACACCCAACAACCGCAATAAGCTGTCGCGCATCTAAATTGTACTTTTCGGAGCCTGAAAAACTCGCTGTGAGGTTTTTAGCTTGAAAAATTAAATGCGTCTTAGCTTATCTACACAATTGGGCATTTAGCTGCCTTTGCTTCTTAAATATTCCCTAGTAAATGCTAGGGCATTCGTTGACAGTTGAAAATGAAATTCTTTTTATCAAAAGTAGTTATGCAATAAATTGTCGGCTCAACTTTGTACCGAGGTTTTCGGGTAAGAATGAATGATGCTTTTTGAAATCAGATGTAGGCGTAGCAAGTCTTAGGCATTGCTAGTTTAAAAATTGTGTTTCTTACCCCTTTTTGGCAAAATTTTAAGCACTATTACTTATTGACAAATTGTTTATGGTCTTAAAATCTCAAGGATGTCCTCCAAATCCCCTGCTCCCGTATGCTTACCCTTTTCATTCGGGGGTTACGTGGTTAACAATGGGTTGAATGTTTTTTAAATAATTCAACTCTTATGGCTAGAACTCCAAATGAATATGCCGTATACCTCCTACTGGAAAGCGGCCACCGAGAAGAAGTACGTTTTCCTACTATTCAAGAGTTTCAGAAGTGGTATAGCGGCGAACTTGTGCCAAAATCTGCTTCAAATGACTTTATTAGCGTGCCGATCAAAAATATTCAAGGGGAATATATGGTAGTAAGACCTTCCCGAGTTGTGGCAATCCGGGTAGAACCCGTTTTTAGTTCTAGTGTTGAAAGATTCAACTAAATGATGAGAAAAACCTTTGCTTTGCTTTCCTTAAGTCTGGGAATTGCCATTGTAAACCCTCTCTGGTCGGCTGTTGCTCAGGTTCCTAACTTCCTGCCGTTGCCAGTACCCATAACTCCTGTTCCACCTCAGCCAGTACCAATTACTCCTGAGATAACGCCACCGCTAAAACCAATCGCTATCGGAACCGATTGTAGGTTCCAGCAGACTTGCTTGGGTTGGGATGAGCAAATTTGGGGTCAAAGGGGTAAAATAGGCGTTGGCGCTTCGCCCACCGGAGGTGATCGCAACGCCCTGTTGGCTTCCATTGACAACAGTTTGCTTTACCTAACAAAAAAAGAGGCGATCGCAGCATATCAAAACTATCCGATGAGGGAAATTACCCTTGATCGTGTCCGCCGAAGTTTGCTACGCTTCCGCCAACTGGTTATCAGTTCTAAGTCAGCAGCGCAATTACAAGCTGCTGTCAACCGAGAGTTTGTCTTTTACCAGTCTGTAGGTAACGATGGCAAAGGTACTGTTAAGTTCACTGCTTACTACGAACCTGTTTACACCGCCAGCCGTGTCAGGACTGCAATATATAAGTATCCTCTTTATCAGCTACCACCTGATTTCAGCCAATGGCGTAAACCCCACCCAAAACGAATTGATTTGGAAGGGAAGGATGGTTTAAAAGGGAATAAGAGTAAATTGCGCGGTTTAGAACTGCTTTGGTTCCGCGATCGCTTAGACGCATACATGGTACATATCCAAGGTTCTGCCCAAATTAAGTTAACTAATGGCAAAGCAACGTCAGTTGGCTATGCAGGTGGAACTGATTACCCTTGGACTAGTATCGGCAAAGAACTAGCGAAAGATGGCAAACTTCCACTAGCAGGATTGACAATGCCACGTCTGACTGCTTTCTTTCGACAAAAGCCTCAGGAGTTGAGTAATTATCTGCCACGCTGGGAACGATTTATTTTCTTCCAAGAAACAAGCGGTAGACCAGCTACTGGTAGTATTCATGTGCCAGTAACAGCAGAACGTTCCATTGCTACAGATAAGTCTCTCATGCCACCGGGAGCGCTAGCGCTGATTTACAACTCATTTCCCTATCCTGCTGCTGGTGGCAAACTAGAGAGGCGTACTGTCAGCCGCTTTGTGCTTGATCAGGATACAGGAAGCGCCATAAAAGGCCCAGGCCGGGTAGATTATTTCATGGGGTCTGGTAAACTAGCAGGCGATCGCGCTGGTATTACAGGCGGTAATGGCTCACTATATTATTTGCTGCTCAAGGAATAGGGTAATTAAATTTTGGATTTTAGATTTTCAATTTTGGATTAAATTTCAATCTAAAATCCCAAATCTAAAATCTAAAATTTTTAGTCCCCACTCCCACCTAATACGGCGGATAAGCAAAATCATCTTCATCAGCATAAACGTAAGAGTTGGAAACTCCTGCCATTGCCAATTTAGGCGTTTCTGATTTTACAGGTTCCTTCCCAAAATCTTTGTATTCTTCAAAAGTCTTGCAAATCATTCTAGACTCAAGAGAATCGGAAGCAATTAAGTATTCTGTTAAAGTCCCTACCGTGGGATGTTTGTAGTCTACAGTTGAAGCTACCAGAACTGTATTTGGTTCAATACCTCTTTCTTCACATTCAATTATCGGACAAAAAATGCCGTGAGCGTGGAACAATGGGCCTTTTGGTGTTAAGGGTTGCTTGCGGTAAACAGCATAAGCCTTTTCTAGTTCAGCGACGAATCCACTAACTACTTTGCCTTGTTGATATTCGCAGTAGGTTTTGCTGAAACTTGCTCCGGCTGCACCATTAAGAGTTAGTTGTAGTGGTGATTCATTTAAAAACTTTTTATTCTCTCCGACTATAAAAATTAGATAGCGAGTAAAGGTTTTAAATTTAAGTTTGTCGGCTAAAAAAGCATCATAATTCTCTTTGAGCGTACCCAGTTTTAAACCACTTTCCCGGTCTTTGACAGACAATGGCCCCCGACGCACTATAACCACGCGTGGAGTAGTGGAAATAAAGACCGTTTCGACTCCAGAGGTAAATTCATGCTCCACTTGCTGCCAATTCTCATCTGGCACAAAGCCGACAGCATTAGCATTATCCAGCTTAATTGCCAAACCGTGGGATTGCATACCATCTGTGCCATATCGAGGATTAATCATCTGACACCAGGGAAGGACTTGAGAAGGCGGTGCATTAAATTTCTCGTCTTCAAAGTCGAAATTAGCAGATGCTTTCATCGTTTTAGGCATATCAAAGTGTTTTCTTGAACAAGCTGATCCTGAAGAGCCAGAATCAGAGGGTTGTTACGAGCTTTACTCGTCCCTTGCGCGTCACCCTCAAAAGAAGGCAAACGTGCCGTTAAACTAGCTTAGTAGTTTTTCCAGATTAAGACAGAATCAATCTATGTTGCAATCCCTGTTTCGTTTTGTAACAACAGTTCCTCATTGAAACAGTGCTAGGTACTCAGCACTTATTCCTGAGTATTATTTTGTTGAACTCAAAGCAGCGAGAGTCTTTAAATCTGGCACTTCTAAGTTAGGTTGACTTATTGCTGAACCTGTGGTAAAAAATCCTTTTTGGACTGCTCGACGGTTTACCCAGACTGTTGATAGTCCCAGAGATTTGGCTGTAACAATATCGTGATATACACTAGCAGCAACGTGTAATATCTGCTCTAGCGGCAAATCGATTCTTTCAATAGCCAGTCTGAAGTTGTTTAAGGAAGGTTTATAGCTTTTTGCCTGTTCTGCTGTGATTATCTGGTCAAATTGCACCTGCAAGTGCTTTGCTGAGAAAGCAAAGAGATCGTCATCTACATTTGAGATAATTACCAGCTTAAACTTTTGCTTGAGGGTTTTAAGTGCCTCAATTGTATCAGGGAAAGGCAGCCAATGCTGAATCGAATTAGCAAGTGAATTTAGTTCGTCAGCAGTTGGCGCAAAGCTAAATCGTTCACCAAATTTCTGGACTACTCTCTTCAAAACTTCCCGATATTTGGTATAATCTCCTTTTTCGAGTTCTGCTTCAAATTGAGCAAAAAGTTCCAGAATTTGATCGTCATCCAAATTAGTTTTATGTGCCAGCAGAAGTGGCTTTAGCACCCCTAAGATACCGTTTTCCCAATCGATTAGGGTTCCGTAACAATCGAAAGTTAAAGCTTTGTACTGATTGAAGTCAATCACCTTTTTATACTCCAGAGCTTGATTAATAGTGGTCAGTTTCACAAACCAAAAGACGAGCAAACCCATCTGCGTTGGCGCAGCCCGCCGCAGGCATCGCCATATTTGCCGCTCTTAAAGCCTCTGAACATTTCTTCTATATCAAAGCATTTAAGTAGCTAGACAATAAAAGACTAAAGTGTGTGAATACAAGTAAGTAGATTTGCACAACAAAACTAAACCTCACATCTTGCACCTGGAGTATGAATGTCAAAACCACAACTACGTGCAAGAGGAGTTAGGCGTTCAATTTCAAGTAAAAGAAGAGACACGACTATTTTGGAAAAGATAGACTCTAAAGCAGTTTGTGCCCCTAACTGGGGCATTAGTGGCGTTGAAGCAAGATGAGTGTAAAATAAGGCAAAGTAGCAAACTTGATACAAATTGTACGTAGAAGACGAACTTTTATCTACGTAAGCATACTATATATTAGAAAAATAATCATACAACTGTATATTTTTGCATTATCATCAATAATGTACATCTCAAAGCCTTATTTTAAGGTACATACTAGCTAATTCATGATGATTGCATTTACACCCTATAGCTTAGTCCAGCGTATCTCCATCTCTATCTTGTAGCAAAAGTAGTATTTAAGCTCCTGGAAGATATAGGAATGCATAATGAACCATGTGTGATAAATTTTTAATTGATACTGAATCAACACATATTTCGTCTGACGAAGTAGTTGTGGAGACTGCTAATCGGACTTGGTTACATCAACCTGAACATCCGGGGATGGGTTATTCCTTTACTCAAAAGATGATTGATGCAGACACCTTAGCTGAAACTCGAAAGCTTTTAAATAATGCAATAGTATGTGCTTGGTACGCAGTTAAGTCGGAGCGCAGACCACCAGCTCTAACACCTACACGTTGGGTATGGCGACTTGCAGGTTTTTACCATTTGTGCCATTCCACCCCTCGATTGATGGAGGAAGCGCAAGAGCGCTTTGCTTCAGCAAATCGTCAGAGTTTGGCGCAGTGGGCTGTACAGAAAGCCAGAGAAGAGTCAGGTCACGACCTACTCGCTTTACGGGATATTGAGTCGATGGGATATAGAGCTGAAGCTGTTGTGCAAGCACTTGTTCCTCCGGCTGCAAAGGCGTTGCTGCATTACTTCACCCAGAGCGTTCAGGGATCAGATCCAATTGATTGTGTGGGCTATTCTTATACAGCGGAACGTTTAGGGATATGTATAGGGATGGGTTACATCCAGAGTGTGGAAGCACTGCTACCACCAGGTATCACAGCTACCCGTTGCCTGCGCGCGCACAGTGCTGTTAGCACTGAGGTGGAACACGTAAAGGAGACGGTTGCAATGATTGCACGGTTGACTTCTGAGGAACGTGAGCGCATAGCAAAAGCTTGTTACCAAGCTGCACTGTTGCGCTTCAGCCCACCCAAAGAAGCCTACATATTAGATGAAGAGATTGAGAGTATCTTAAAACCACTGAAGCTTACAAATAATCACTATAAGTAAGGCTTGGTTATTAACTGCTGACGTACTCACTCAACAAACTAACGTAAATTGTTTGAAAAACTTTAACAGTGTGCAAGTGTGCAAAAAATTACAATAAGAAGATGATGAAAACAGCAACAGCAAAAACTACAGCTACCGAACAGCAATCTTCGAGTCTCTACAATTCTGCTATCAAGCAACAATCTTTAAATTCTGATGATTCTACTAATAGCCCTAGCGAAACTAGCTTAGAGATGCTGAATGACATGGAGTTAGAGTTGGAAAGAATCATGTTGGAGGAATTTGCAAAAGGATTGCCAAGCGACATTCCTATGGCCGATTGGTAGTTTTTACCTATCTCTAGGATTCAATGGATTGGGCTTGAGTTAATATTAGGTATCCCTGATTTTCTAGTCTCGGTTAAGTCAAAGTCTCAAAAATATCCAAAACTGTCTAGACATAGCTTACCGTAACAACTGGCAGTTAGGGATTAAAACTTATTAACTAGAGTAATCTTTTGTCTTTAAAATAACGTTGACTGTTGACTGATAACTGGGAAAGAAATATTTTTATGCGATCATTGTCTGATTCATCACATGAGGTTTTGTCTATTGACACGACGTTTAAAACAAGTGTTGCTCTAGAGTTGTGAAATCTTCACTAGCATTATACAACTGCTTGCGGAGGTTTTTTATTTCCTAAGTAATTGCCCCCAACCCTTTAAGAGTAGCAATGGTTGCGGCAGTTAAACCTGTAACCCTCCTGATATTCATTCCCTCATAAAATTTCTTAGCTTTCAAAGTTTTTAAGCACTTACTCGCGTTGATATCCCAAAGTCGAATCGTCTCATCAGCACCACTGCTAGCCAGAGTTCGATTATCTGGGCTAAAGGCGACCGACCAGACCCAAGCTGAATGTCCATGTAAAGTTTTTTTACATTGACCTGTATCAATATCCCATAACTTCACTGTGTAATCGGGACTGCTACTAGCTAGCATCTGACCATCCCAACTAAAGGCGACTGCTTTAACGATACCATTTGCACAAACCTCAAAAGTTTGGAGACAGGCACCCGTGCTAACACTCCATAACCGAACTGTTCCGTCATAGCTGGAACTTGCTAGCAGTTCACCATCCGGACTAAAAGCGATTGACCAAACCCAATTCGTATGTCCCTCTAGTGTTCGTTTGCACTCACCAGTACTGATATCCCACAACTTGACTGTCTGATCCCAAGCACCACTCGCCAGCGTCCTGCCTTGAGGACTGAAAGCCACTGACTGAACAGCAGCACGATGTCCCTGGAAAGTTTGTAAAGCTTGACCTGTATTGACATCCCATAACCTCATAGTTCGGTCGTCACTACCACTTGCTAGTGTTTCCCCATCTGGACTAAAGGCAATTGACCAGACTACAGCACGATGTCCTTGGAGAATTTGTAAGGCTTCACCCGTATTGACATCCCACAACCTCACTGTTTGATCATCACTGCCGCTTGCCAATGTTTGCTTAGTTGGACAAAAGGCAACCGATCTAACCACAGCACGATGTCCCTGGAGAGTTTGTAAGGCTTCACTTGTATTAACATCCCATAACCTCACTGTTTGATCGTCACTGCCACTCGCCAACATCTTACCATCCGGACTGTAAGCAACTGATAAGACCTGACTGGTATATCCACTGAAAGTTTTGAGACATTGACCAGTACTAACATCCCATAGCTTTACCATTTGGTCGTCACTACCACTAGCGAGAAGATCCCCTTGCAGAGCAAAGGCGATAGAAAAAACTAAACCGGAATGTCCCTGAAGGGTTTTAAGACATTGACCAGTGCTAACGTCCCATAGCTTGACTGTGTGATCAAGACTACCACTAGCGATGAGATTACCTTGAGGACTAATGGCAACTGACCAGACCGCAGCATGATGTCCTTGTAGAGTTTTGAGACATTCACCAGTGCTAACGTCCCACAACTTCACTGTTTTGTCATCACTGCTACTCGCTATTGTCTGACCGTCAGGACTGATAGCGATTGATCGTATCCCATCACGATGCCCCTGTAAAGTTTTAAGACACTCACCAGTGCTAACATCCCACAATCTAATTGTGTCGTCATCACTGCCGCTCACTAGCATTTGACCATCCGGGTGGAAAACGGCAGAGATTACCCAACTTGTGTGTCCTTGGAAAATTCCCAGACATTCAGCATTGCTAACACTCCATAGTTTTATTGTGCGGTCATTACTGCCACTTACTATTGTGTTACCATCTGGGCTAAAAGCAACTGTCCATACTTCGTGTTCGTGTCCCTGTAAAGTTTGAAGGCATTGACCTGTAGTAGCATCCCACAACTTCACAGTGTGGTCACTACTACTGCTAGCAAAGGTTCTGCCATTAGGACTAAAAGTAAGTGATGGAACCCAATTTTTATGACCTTGACAGGTAAGGACTTGCTTGCCATCTGCAACCTGATATAAGCGAATCTCGCCACCAGTATCGCCCATCGCTAAAAATTTGCCATCGGGACTAAAGGCTACGGACAAAATACCACCGAAGGCTTCAGCAAAGACAGACTTAGATAGATCAGCGTTTTGGAAATTTACATCGTGCAATTTCACATTCCGCAAGTCTGCTTGCCAAACCGTTAGTTCAGAAAAATCATGACCCCTTAAATCTATCTGTAGTTGACAAAGCAAATTAAGAATATTTCCACCTGTGTACCCTAGTTCTTGCGGCGATTCTTGCCGTAACTTTACTAAAATTTTAGCTAGTAGATTTTCAATGCCTTTTTTACTTCTCAATATAGTAAGCAGTTCATCAAGAACCGGTTTGAGGATGAGGCGAATTTGAGCTTCTCTTATATAGTCTTTCGCACTCGCCTTGATCAGAGCATGGCATCTAAAAAGTTCAATATTCTCAGTTGTAATCTCTTCACAGACTTGCTCTATAAATACCTGGGTTACATACTCTATGACTACAGGTTGTAGGGTGAAAGTTATTGCACTTTTCTCAACTAGCGATCGCCTTCCCAGAGATTCCACAGCCTCCATTAGTTTTGCTTGCGGTACTTGTGATATGATATCGTCTCGCAATTCTGGAAGCGCCATTGGCTCACGATTAATCGCTAGCCAATACATTATTTCCTTTTCTAAAGGCGACAAACGCTCAAATTGCTGCTCTAAAATATCGCGAATGTCTCCAAAAACAGCTGTGTCTTGTTGCAGAAATCCAGTCACATTACCATCAAAAATATCTTGAATGGTCGTGGCAACGATCTTCAACGCTAATGGATTGCCTACATAGCGTTCAATCATCACTTTCCATTCGTCCTCGGCCGCCGATAGCCCCTTGATTTTTAAGATTTCTTGCCCTTCTGCCACTTTTAAACCATTCAGTGATAGAGAGCGAACAGGTAATGCTTGTCCTTCTAGCAATGCCACTTCTCTAGGTTTTTCACGACTAGTCAGCACTAAGCAGCTTTGGTGAGTTGCTTCTCCTACCCGTCTTAAAAGCTCACCATATTCCTCATATCCTTCAGGGTAAAGTCCGGCTCGACTCCCACTGCGGAGAATTGATTCTGCATTATCAAGTATTACCAAACAGCGATGATTTTGTAAATAATAAAGTAGCCGCGATACCCTCTCACTAAAGCTTTCTGGTAAATTACCTTCTGTTTCTTGTTCGTCAGATAGAAATTGGATTAGGTTACTTAGAATAATTTTAACAGGTGGGGCTTCTCGTAGCGATCGCCAGATTACATACTCAAAGTTTTCCTGAATCTGTTGAGCAAATTTTACAGATAGGGACGTTTTGCCAATGCCTCCTATTCCCAATAGTGCGACTAATTGACAGTGTTCATTAAGAATCCATTGCTCTAGGGTATTAAGTTCTTCTGTACGTCCATAAAAAACTGAGTTAAAGATAGCTTCTCCCCAATCTAGACGAGTATTTGAGCTTGAATAGTCACTTTTATCTATTTTTAACTTAAAAGCTGAAAAAAGCCTCTCAATAGTCTGTTTGTCAACTCCTCCTTCCCGATTCAATACTTTCGAGATGGTAGCGGAATATAATCCAGAACGCGCACTCATTTCTTCAAGAGTATACCTGTTTCCAAAATTTTCCTTTGCTTCTGACTGATGCCTTGCTTCCTTAATTTTTTGTAACCCCTTCTTAGTAAGTGCAACGCCACGCTTGCGTCTCGAATTCTGTAAAGTCATGTATTAACTCACTGTTGGTGTAATCACCTTTGATTAAAAGGAATTATCTACTAGGTTGCTATAGATATGAGGTGATAGCTATAACAAACGAATCATTTTATGTTGCAGAGGATTTAAAACAGGTATATTACCAAAGTATTCACTGATAAAGGCACTTTTGGCAATCCACTTGTCTCGGTAATTCAAGACCGCTTCCTCAACAGACAATCTGGTTTGTGGGACATTGCTGACATCATTTCTTTAGCCGAAAGGTTCTTGCACTTGGTAATGGTAAATTCATTACGTGTGGTATTAGTGATTTAATACTTTGAGTTTTAAGTAATATACTTGGGGCGTAAAGCTTAAGTTCAATCTCAAAATCCTGATCTTCACTGGTAAAGACGTTTCTAAATTGGCAAGCTTGATAAAGAAAGTTTGTATATATCTAGCCTATCAATCAATGAATAAAATTGCTGCACTTAAATTTCCCTGTTTTGCAACCTCCAGTAGAAAAAGGGCGCTTAAGCGAATTACCTTAAACTTGACATCAGATGAAGCCCAGAACCTTGAAAAGTATTGTGAACAGACAGGCAGACCAGCAATAGATGTAATTCGGGAACTTATTCAAGCATTGCCTTGACCTGACTTTTCATGCCAAGCCTGAAAAGCTCCGATTAGACCGGTGTTGCATTAATGCAGGATGAATAGGCGGTTGAAAGGATTGAAAAGTCGTTCCAATTTGAGCGAAATCATCCATGATTAAGCAATGCCTGCCGATTAGACCCTCACGACTGGATGTTTGCTATTTAAATTCTATTGTTTGTTGCGAATATACTAAAAAACAAGGGTTATAAATTATTCTCTGACGGAAGTTACGACAGAATAAGGATATTTGCTGATTGATAGTCTACTATTATGGCATGTAGTTAATTCTAGATGCTCCAAATTTTGCCGCCTCTTAATTTAATTGTCAATCAGCTTTCCTCACTTTGATAACCTAGGCTATTTTGGCAGAATGCCTATTTCTATTGTTCTGATTAAATTTTTAATTAAAGCTTAATTGCAATCAGTTTAGTATTAATAATACTGAAGAACGTCTTAACCTAAATTTGTACTAATTTTAACTTAACCTTTGCTTACGCTGTATGTCTTAGTAAGAAGATTATGTAGTAACTATGGTAAAATACAGTATTTCTATCGGAATTTAGATGTATTGCTACCATTAATCCAGAGTTAAAAGCCAAATTGGAGGTTCTTACAAGCTGCTGTTTACTACATTAAGGATTGTAGATTCGTGAAACTGCAAACCCAATTACATATACTCTGAGTCAAATTAACTGGAGTGTAGACCCGTGAAATGCATAGATGATGCAAGCATCATAGAAAATCAGGTGTCTACGTCCATAGCATAAAATTTGCATATTTTCTGTGGAGTTTTCTTAACTTATTTGAGGAGTACAAATGCTTGAGGCTATCGCTGTTGCTTGGTTATTACTGTTTTTTGGCGATTTTTTATCTACATTCTTTTACCACGTACCCGAGCACGTTTTTGGTAGCCTACATTTAAAAACGCACCACTCCTGGAAGAAGGACTTTCGCCACTACGCTATTTTGACTTTTAATCCCCAAGTTCTTTTAGATGGGATCTTGGGAGCTTTGCCTTATGTACTTATAGCAATAGTCTTGTGGCCTTTCTCTCCCATCGGCGTTATCTCAGGATTACTGCTTGGTCAGTTTCATGTATGGTGGAGACACATAAGTGTACTAGGTTGGAAAACTTCAAAGCTTGTCAATATTTTATGCCAAATTCTGTTTATTACTACTCCTGAGAGACACTGGTTGCACCATCACAAAACTAATTTGAGTTTCGGTGATATTTTCACGTTCTTTGAGCAACCTGCACAAATGTGGTTACGCTGGCTTCGGTTACTTAGACTTCGTTTTCGCTACTCTCGAATCTAACTGAAGCTAGCGCTTATCTAAATACTTTTTAAAATTAGCAAAAAAGGCTGCGATCGCAGCCTTTTTTTGTAGGCTATTTATTTTTTGCCAGACAGAAGATTATTCCAGCCTCAGAAAAGCTGATTTCCAATTTACAAGTAGTCGCAACAAGAGATATCAATTTGCCATAGCTTTTAATCTATGCCTTTATAGAATTGGAAAAGTTTTATTCATAGTTTTTTATAACTGATCAAAAAGTAAGTGATTTACATAGACGTAAGGACGCCTCTGCTACGGAATCTAAATATATTTGCTGATGCTCAACTTTGTTGTTATATCGCCCATCTTTCTGGGAAAACTAATCTTAATTAGTAAATTATTATATCCCTAGATTTTTATGACAATTTCTCTCTTTTCTGGAGATGCTGGGCGTAGCTTCCTTATCCAAAGGGGTATGGATAGCTACGGTGAAGTAAGCAGGAGGCAGGAGGCAGAAGGCAGAGGGTTGCAATATAGTTTCGGCTGCTTTTCTATAGAAAAGACCGCGCGGGAGCAACTGGTAAAAACTAAGAACATGCCTGTCTGTGGAAACTTAGCCCCAGAGGTAGCAGATAAAATTAATAACCTGGTTGGCTTGAATACAGCCAATTTACAACTTGCTACTTATGAGGTGTTTCATGTCGGCAGTTAACCTCAGAAAGATGCTCAACAAAAAAGAGTTGCCATCTCTACTTCATAACTTAATTTACCAGTTTAACATTGCGATTGATGTTGAACTGGTAGACGGCACGAAACTGATTAGCATTGGGGAGCAAACTGTAGAAAACCGATATCCAATCGAGGTGTCAGGAGAAATCATCGGTTGGGTAGTTGGGGGAGAACAGGCAACTCTACTTGCGGCTTTGCTCTCCTTTCTGGCAAAGCAGGAAGCTGAGAAGAAAGTACTCGCCAAAGAATTGTTAGAGCGATACCAGGAAATTGATTTGTTTGACGATATCTCGACTCAACTGACAACAAGTTTAGATACGCGACAGATTGCCCAACTTGTGCTTCAGGAATTGAGACAATTAATTGAATCATCTGCGGGGATAATTCTGCTTTTGAGTCCAGATGCAACTGCATTTGAAATCATTGCCGAATTTGGAATGTTTTTTGACCACAGTCAGCCGCAACCGGGTAAGGGAATTATTGGCAACATTGTGCAATCTAACCGCGCAGAACTAATTAATAATGTGCAAGCCGATCCTCGCTTAGAGGGGCAAAAAAACATTAGTGCAATGATTTGTGTACCGTTGCGAGCCAAGGAGCGGGTACTGGGAGCGATCGCTATTGGAACCTCCAAAACTGACTCATACATGGCTGAACACCTGAAACTTGTGAGTATCTTTGCCTCTCAAACAGCGATCGCCATTGACAAAGCTTTGCTTTACGAGCAAAGCACTCAAGCAGCCCTCCAGGCAAAAGCCCAAACACAGAAGCTTCAGCAAGCTCTCCATGAGTTGCAATTAGCCCAAACTCAGTTAATCCAAAGTGAAAAAATGTCCAGTTTAGGACAACTTATTGCCGGAGTTGCCCACGAAATCAACAACCCGGTTAACTTTATTTACGGCAATTTAAAGTATGTTGCCGAATACGCCCAGGACTTGTTGCACCTGTTGGAAAAGTATCAGAAATTCCTACCTGTTGCTCCTCCAGAACTGGAATCAGAGTTAGACAACATAGACCTAGAATTTATCATGCAGGATCTCCCCAAACTGTTAGCTTCGATGAAACTGGGCACAAGTCGCATTGTAGAAATTGTCCAATCCCTGAAAAATTTCTCCCGCCATGACGAAGCCGACATGAAAGCCGTGAACATCCACGATGGCATCGATGGAACCTTAATGATTCTTCATCATCGCCTGAAAGCAGATGTTCGTCGTCCGGCAATAGAAATCGTTAAAGACTATGCAAAACTTCCTCTAATTGAATGCTACCCCGGACAGTTGAATCAGGTATTTATGAACATCCTGGCAAATGCCATTGATGCTTTAGAAGAAGATATGGAAAACTCCAGATTCAGGAGTAGCCCCCAATCTCCAACCCCCAATCCCCAAATCACTATTCGTACCAAAGTCTTTGACCAAAAGTGGGTTGTGATTCGTATCGCTGACAACGGCCCAGGTATGAAGGAGGAGGTAATTCGCCGCATTTACGATCCCTTCTTCACCACGAAAGATATTGGTAAGGGAACCGGGTTAGGTATGGCAATCAGCTACCAAATTGTTGTAGACAAACATGGGGGAATGCTCAAATGTCATTCTCAACCAGGTGAAGGCACAGAATTCTGGATTCAGATTCCGTTAAATTGTGCAGTGGTGGAGGCTACTGAAGAACAGAATGACACCTCTGCTTCGCTAATTTCCCCAATAGAATTATCCCATACTCCCGATACCGATGGCTTCATTCCATCAACAACTCCAATGCTCAAACCGACGGATTTGTTCATTCGCCATACTCAATTGATCCAGCGACTCTCACAGCACAATCCAAATGTGGAAGATGCATCACCCGATCAAATTTACCAGATGTTCCAGCGCCACCCAATTTCATTAAGGCTTTACGCCACTTTGTTGTCTTGGTTTTGTTGTTATAACCCTACCCAAATACACCATTAAAAGAAACCTCAACCATGTTTACTACGCTAGAGAACCTAGAACAAACTGGTCGCTACGATCCCTATGAAAAAGAGTTAATCCCCAAAGAGGGGCATCTGGTTCTGGTCAGGATCTCTCGACTGATGATTCAGAAAGATGGGGAGCAACTGATCTGGTCTATCCAATTTCTTTATTATTGATGTTTAGAACAATGAAACAAATGAATAATAATTCGCCAGGACAAAAACATAAAAGTATTTTTGTAAACAAACTTAATTTAAGAGTTACCAAGAAGAAGGCTTTCTTCAGTACTCTCATCTTATTGCTTGGTTTGCTTGGAATTGGTACTTTCTGGTTTAAATCCAGATATGATTTTGATAATCAGATGACGGTTAAAATCCAAGAATTATCTAATGCCGAGTATCCAGCAAATCCTGCCCTATTAAGCAAAAATTTTCAAAGATATTCCCAACGGAAATTAACAATTATCAAGAAAGATGAAACTCACTTCGATTTTATACTCGAACCGACAAATAAAAAAACAGCAAAGATAATTATAAAAAATGTTGATTTAAAGCTATTAGTGCCTAAAGCACCAGAATGGGTGAAAAAAGATAAAGGTTTAGAAATAATTGCCTTTACAGATCGAGAGTGGAACCGACAACAAGTTAGCTTTCCGGCAAATTCTGAAAATATAGAAATTATCGGAGGCGATGGTTTTGAAAAGCAAAATCTTGTAGAGATTGCTTTGGCTAACAATTGCTTAAATGCTGGATTTTGGGAAGTTTTGCTTTTTACGGAAGAAAATGGTAATAAATCCCTTTATTATCAAAATTGGTTTACCTTACCATTAGGACATTATAAAAATGTATTTGAAAATATCAATAAAATTTCTTATTGGGACTATTGGTGGAGATTAGAACACTGGCAAGATCCGAGTGGTACAGTAATAAATACTAATTTGCTCAGGAAAGTGATCGATGAAAAAGAAATCGTTACCAAGTTTCCAATTGATGAAAAAATTATTTCGGCAGGGGAACAAAGTAGAAAAGTTAGGACTACACTAGCAACTAATTTAACTAGCTGGAGAGATTTTTATAGTAACCAAAGTAAAATTGAATTTGCAAGTTTTAGAGCACCAGGATTTTACGATGCCAATAAACCTTGGAAAAATGAATACTGGAGAATAGGCAAATTTGAAAAAGCTATTTTGAGAACCATTAAACCTATCGGTACTCAGCAAAAAATGCAAGAGATAGAATTAGTATTAGGAGATACAAAGACTGGAGAAAAAAATAAATTATTCATCAGTGGTATCGACATAAAAAATCTTCCTAAATTGCCTGTGGAAGAATATCCTAAAGGCTTATATATGCCGATGGGAATTGGGATACCTCCTTTTTATCAAAGTTACGAAGAATTAACAAAATCTCATCCAGACGAAAGCCCCTACTTCAGTTTTTTACTAGATTCAAAAGATAGATGGATAGATCATCACTACTTAGCAGTTGATGGTTCAGTGATGCACCTTGATATGGATAATCCAAATCTTTTGCATCTTTATTTACTGTCTTATGAAAGAAATACTTTAATTACTCATCTCTTAATCTATTTGAAATAAACGCTCCGCTACCACTGATTACTCAGTACTCACCACTCACCACTCACCACTCTCTTATGCTAAAAAACCCTAAATTACTGAAAATCGCTCACCAAGGAATTCTCAAGCAATTCCTGATCACTTTCTTACCACTGTCCGTCCTGGTCGGGGGCGTGCTGATCATCATTCATCAAGCAGAGAGTAAAACTGAACGGGGCGCAATTTCGATCAACGAAAGCCGTAACGTTGACCTTCAAGCCAAAATAGCTGCTAATGATTTCAATTTGATTAAGTCAGACTTGATGTTTTTGGCTACCCAAAACGAACTACAGTCCCTGCTCAACCGACCTGGGGGTACAACTGAAACACTGGAGTTGAGGCAGATCGCTAAAGAGTATTTTTCCATGTCTCAGCAGAAGCAACTCTATGACCAGATTCGCTTTCTTGACACAACTGGTAAAGAAATTGTCAGAGTCAACTTTAATAAAGGTCAGCCCAGCGTTGTCCCTGACGAAAAACTGCAAGTCCAAGCAAAGCGTTACTGGTTTAAGGATACCTTACCCCTCAAATCAGGCGAGGTCTTTGTTTCGCCACTGGATCTAAATATTGAGCGGGGCAAAATTGAACAACCGCTCAAACCAATGATCCGTTTTGGCACTCCTGTATTTGATTCTCAGGGGCAAAAACGCGGCATCGTTGTGCTTAACTATCTAGGTGAGAAATTTATCCAGAATCTGCAAAAAGAAAACTCGACAACTTTAGGCGAAATGCTGCTACTCAATGCTGATGGTTATTGGCTTAAGGGATCAAAGCCAGAGAATGAGTGGGGCTTTATGTACGAAGACCGCAAAAACCAAACCTTCGCAAAAGCCTTTCCGAAAGTTTGGCAGCAGATAGCCACAACGGAGTCGGGGCAGTTTCAAACGGCTGAAGGATTATTCACCTTTAAAACCCTGTATCCTCTACTGGAAGTTCAAAAAGCTCAATCCAGTACGGGGGCGACCCGCGCCTTTGATTCCAGTCAAGAGAAGGTGGATGCCAAGTCTTACCGTTGGAAAATTTTGACTCATGTTCCCCCTGCGATCTTAAATGCGCGATCGCAAAGTTCTTTTAAGCGACTCGTGCTGTTTTATGTTGTTCTGGCTGGGTTGATTGGGCTGGGTTCCTGGCTATTAGCCCTATCCCGCTTGGGACGGCAACAAGCAGACACAGAACTGCAAGCAACATTCGCTGACCTGACTGCGATTATTGACAATTTAGCAGATGGGCTGCTAGTAACCAACACCATCGGCCAGATCACCCGTTTTAACCCGGCGCTGCTCAAAATGTTCCAGCTTGGCGACATTGACCTTAAAGGAAAAGACTATCAAGAAATTTCTCAAGTTGAAATTGCTGATTTGGTAAAGCAGACCCACAAGCAGTCACGAGAAATCTTCACAGCTGAGGTCGATCTAGCAGCAGGCCGGGTTGGTCAAGCTCTAGCAACCACCATCTTTAAAGAAGGGTTTAAGGATGAGTCGAGGAAGTGGCTAGGCTCAGTGATCCTGATTCGGGATGTGACAGCTGAGAAAGAGATTGATCAGATGAAAACCGATTTCATCTCTACGGTTTCCCACGAGTTACGGACGCCACTAACTTCTGTTCTCGGCTTTGCGTCGATCATTAAAGAAAAGCTGGAAACCGATGTTTTTCCAATACTTCCTACCGAAGACCGTAAACTTCAGAAAACGATTAAGCGGGTGGGTGACAATCTCAACATTATTGTGTCAGAAGCAGAACGGCTTACATCTTTGATTAACGATGTCTTAGATATCGCCAAGATGGAAGCAGGTAAGGTGGAATGGCAGATGCAACCCCTCGATCCTAGCGAATTACTCGATTGGGCAACCAATTCTACCGCCGGGTTATTTGAAACCAATGGCTTGGAGTTAGTGTGCGAGATAGAACCTGGACTGCCTGAGATACTAGGCGATCGCAATCGTCTGCTACAAGTCCTGATCAACCTGATTTCTAATGCCGTTAAGTTTACCGAATCCGGTTCTGTCATCTGCCGCGTTAAACAAGAGAACGAAGGTGTTTGCATCAGCGTCATTGACACAGGCGTTGGTATTACACCTGAAGACCAGCCAAAAGTGTTTGAGAAATTCCGCCAAGTTGGCGACACCCTCACCGACAAACCCAAAGGCACAGGGCTAGGACTGCCCATCTGTAAACAAATCGTCGATCATCACGGTGGTAGAATCTGGGTGGAGAGTGAGCCAGGTAAGGGAAGCATATTCTCGTTCATCATTCCGACCTCTGCTAGCGATCGCAAAACCAGTACCAGTCTGAATCTGGATGCGCTAGTCAAACAACTTAAAGAACACGTCATCACCACAAACCCTGTGCTGGATCAAAACAGCAAAACAATTCTGGTAGTGGATGATGATGTCAACATTCGGGAATTGCTTCGTCAACAATTGGAAACCGAAGGCTATAATGTCCGCGAAGCGAAAGACGGGGTGGATGCAATTCATCAAATCAAAACAGCCCGTCCCGACCTCATTCTCCTGGACGTGATGATGCCCCAAATCAACGGCTTCGACGTGGCAGCCGTCCTCAAAAATGATCCCCAGACCGCAGACATTCCGATCATCATTCTGTCAATTATTGAAAACAAAGAACGAGGCTACCATATTGGCATTGATCGCTATCTCACCAAGCCCATTGACACAGAGAAACTCCTCAACGAAATTGGCTCATTGCTTTCCCAAGGTACTTCTAGTAAAAAGGTATTGGTTGTGGATAAAAATGCCTCAACCTTAAAAACCCTATCGGATGTACTACAAACTCAGGGATACAGCGTGATTGAAGCCTCCGATCCCCAAGAATGCATGAATAAAGCTCGGTCAGCCAAACCTGACATGATCATCATCGATTCTATTTTCTCTCAAGAAGCCGACATGGTGAAAGCCCTACGGTTTGAGAAGGAGTTGGAAAATGTATTTTTTATTATGCTGTCTGAACAGTAATCGCTGCGACTTGGTATTGGGGACTGGGTACTGAGAACAAATTCTTCTAATCCCTAATCCCCAATTCCTAATCCCTAATCCCCAATCCATAATCTTATGACCCAGAAAATTCTAATTGTTGACGATGAACCTAATATCCTGATTTTGATGGAACAAGCCCTAGAAGCATTAGAAGACGAAGGTGTTGAACTTCTAACGGCTCGAAATGGAGAAGAAGCTCTCGAAACTATTAAAGCCGAAAAACCAAACCTGGTTTTTCTTGATGTGATGATGCCGAAAATGAATGGTCTGCAAGTCTGTCATATTGTTAAACACGAACTACAAATGACTGATATCTACATCGTCATCTTGACAGCAAAGGGACAGGAATTTGATAAACAAAAAGGAATAGAGGTTGGTGCAGATTTATATCTAACTAAACCATTTCGCCCCAAAGAAGTACTTGAAAAATCAATGCAGGTGTTGGGCTTTTGAGGAAAATTCTGAATGGTTTTCACTTGCTTTCGTTTCTAGTGTGTTGGAGGCGATCGCATTTGATTTAGTCAAGTCGATCTACTGAGATTAACACCAGTCAAATCGCTATCGGTCAAATTAGCCCCATTAAAATCTCTCTCCCCAGCAGGATACCTTTCCAGCAATTTTTTAAGTGGGGCGAGTAATTTCATACAAATCCTGGGTGCGGGTATACCAGTTACAATACTACGGTTTATTGGCTAAATTGCCGTAAAAGAAGAATTGGGGAAATCATCTACTGCGATCGCAGCTTTTTAGTTGACCCAGATTCAGTATTATAGGACAAGAACCCTCTTTCCTCAAAAGCCTCCCCTGCCTCCCCTGCTTCCTCTGCCTCCTCTGCCTCCCCTGTTTGTTCAATTAGAAGGTAATTCTGGGAAACCTTAATTTGTGAGAGCTGAGGCTTTTGCCAGAAGGAACTAGAATTAGGAAACACCTAGCTGGGTTCTTCTGACTTTTGAAATTAGGAGTGCATGTGTGCCAAAATCCCCTAAATATTTGCTGATTGGATCAACCGAGACTTATAGCGGTAAATCTGCAACTGTTCTGGGTTTGTCTCATCAGCTACAGCAAAAAGGACTGGATATTACCTACGGTAAACCGCTTGGTACGTGTTTGAATTCGTCCAGTGGAACCGTAATTGAGGAAGATGTCCAATTCATCGCTCTTAGCCTCAATTTGCCGGAAAACCGTGTTGCACCTACAATGCTGGCTTTGGATGAACCAAATGTGCAAAAACGCTTGCGAGGGGAAGACAAAACCGATTATCAGCAGTCCTTAATACAGCAATATTTGCATAAATCTCAAGGAGATTTGGTGTTACTGGAGGGGCCTGGTGATTTGTCCGAAGGCAATTTGTTTGACTTGTCTTTGCTGCAAATTGCTGAAGTATTGGATGCTGGCGTGCTGTTAGTAAGCCGCTATAAATCGTTGCTTTCGGTTGAGTCGCTATTGGCTGCTAAAGGGCGTGTGGGCGATCGCTTGATTGGAGTTGTAATCAATGATATCCCTGTCACCCAACTAGAAGCGGTTGACACTCTCTTGCGCCCGTTTTTGGAACAGCAGGGGATTCCAGTGCTAGCAATGCTGCCTAATAGCGATTTGCTCCGCAGTGTCAGTGTTGGCGAACTAGTCAAACAGTTAAAGGCTGATGTTCTCTGTCGCAACGATCGCATGGATTTGTTGGTGGAGAGTTTAGCAATTGGAGCGATGAATGTCAACTCTGCTGTGAAATATTTCCGCAAACGCCGGAATATGGCAGTGGTAACAGGGGGCGATCGCGTGGAAATTCAGCAAGCGGCTTTGGAAACTTCTACCCAATGTTTAATTCTCACCGGGCAACTACCACCCCCACCGTTCATTCTCAGTCGCGCTGAAGACCTAGAAATCCCCATTTTGTCTGTTGACTTAGATACCCTGACTACTGTAGAAATTGTTGACCGCACTTTTGGTCAAGTCCGTGTCCACGAGCCGATAAAGGTTGAGTATATTCGCAAGTTGATGTCCGAGCATTTTGACATTGACCGTTTGTTATCCAAACTAGGTTTAACTCCCGCAGAGGCATTGTCTTAAATTCATTGCTCAGTTATCAGTTAGGAGGCTGTATTACTGGTAAGGGTACAGCTGGCTCACTATCACCTCCCAAGGGACGGCGAGCTGTTTCCTTACAATCGAAAATTAGTAGCAATGTTTAACTCAAGTTTTCCTCGTATCTACACGCTGTTTGGTAGAATATCTGGGTTGTTTAATCTGATTATCTCCATCTTTGAGCCAATCAACAGACCTTATTAACCTAGATACATTAGCGCAAGAACTAGCGACAATCCAGCAAACGGGTTCTAAAAAAATCGCCTTGCTGGGTTCTCGTCATGTACCGATTACGCATCAGAATCTTATTGAAATGATGACTTATGCCCTAGTTTTATCGGGTAATAGAATCATTACTTCTGGTGCTACAGGTACAAATTCAGCGGCCATCAAGGGAGCAACCCGGGCTGATGCAAATTTGTTGACGGTGATTCTACCCCAAAGCCTGGAACGCCAGCCTTTGGAATCGCGCCAGCAACTAGAACAGGTAATGCATCTAGTCGAAAATCCCAGTAATGATACTCTGTCCCTTGCTGAAGCTAGTTACTTGTGCAACAAGGAGATTGTCTCCCGTTGCCAGCAACTAATCTGCTTTGCCTTTCACGACAGCCGCACCCTGTTACAAACTTGTCAGGATGCAGAAGAACAAAGAAAAGTGGTGACGCTTTTCTACTTTGATTAGTCATTTGTCATTTGTCTTTTGTCATTTGTTATTTGACTAATGACTTATGACTGATGACTGATGACTGATGACTAATAACCAACGACTAATAAGTAATGATAATTTTTTTGTACTCGATCGCTGCTGCTGTCGTTCTAATTTACGTGCCATTTTTGCTAGTAGCTTATGCCCGTGTGCGTATTGGGTATGAAATGTTTTCTACTCCTCGCGCTCTGTTTGATAAATTGCCACCTTATGCCCAACGAGCTACTTGGGCACATCAGAACACCTTTGAAGCGTTTATGGTGTTTGCAGCAGCAGCATTGATGGCTTATGTAACTGGTGTAAATTCTTTTACAGCCCAAGTGGCTGCGATCGCCTTTGTGGTAGCCCGTTTGCTATACTCAATTTTTTATATTTTGAATATACCCCTTTTGCGATCGCTCATGTTTGCCATTGGCATCCTTAGCTCTGGCACCCTGTTTTTCTTGAGCATCATCCAAGCTACTAGTTAATTGGGGAGTGGGAACTGGGGACTGGGAAAATTTTCCCAATACCCAATCCAAAATCCAAAATCTAAAATCCAAAATGTTTTATGGCTTCTACTTTTTCTTTTGACATTGTGAGCGACTTTGACCGACAAGAGTTGGTTAACGCAGTCGATCAAGTTATCCGAGACATCAAAGGTCGTTACGACCTCAAAGACACTGAAACTACTATTGAGTTAGTCGAAGAAAGCATTAACGTTAGTACTGACAGCGAGTTTACCTTAGATTCTGTACACACCATTCTGCGCGAAAAAGCCGCCAAGCGTAACCTCTCCCAGAAAATCTTTGATTTTGGCAAAGTTGAATCAGCCAGTGGTAATCGCGTGCGTCAAGAAATCAAACTCAAAAAAGGCATTAGTCAGGAAATCGCAAAACAAATTTCCAAATTGATTCGGGACGAATTCAAAAAGGTACAAGCTTCAATTCAAGGCGATGCTGTACGAGTTTCTGCCAAATCTAAAGATGACTTACAAGTAGTCATGCAGCGTCTGAAACAAGAAGACTACCCAGCTGCTTTACAATTTACAAATTATCGTTAACAGATTCGTAATTCGTAGTTAAAAATTCAATTACGAATTACGAATTACGAATTACGTTAGCGCAGCGTTAGCGTACCCTTCGGGAAGCAAGCTCGCGCAGCGTCTCGTAGAGAGGAACGAGCGTCCGCAGGAGCGTCATTACGAATTATTTTAAGCTCCTTTGCCAATACTTTTTTGAAATGCTGGACGCTCAGATAACTGCTTGATATAATTCAACACCTCTGGGTAAGAACTGAGGTCTAGTTTGAGCATGATGGGAATGTAACTCAGAATAGATCCCACTGCCACATCAGCAACAGTGAACTCACTGCCAAGCAAAAAAGGTTGCTTACTGAAAATTTCATTTAACGGAGTCAACAAGCGCGGCATTTCCCGCTCCCGACTTGCTTCTACAAAAATCCCTGGCCCAAGGGTAGCATTGGCAAACAAAACCCATTGGTAAAATACAGCACGTTCTCCTGGTGAAAGTGGAGTTTTAGCGTACTTATCGGCAAGATAGAGCAAAATTGCCCCAGATTCCCAAAGTTTAAAATCCCCATCAACAATTGCTGGAACTTTACCAACTGGATTAATTGCCAAATATTCAGCTTTAAGGTGTTCACCAGCCTGCATATCAAGCTTGACAAATTCATAGGGAAGTCCTAGTTCCTCTAAATACCAGTGAACAATTGAGGCTCGACTACGAGCGCCGCCGTAAAGTTTGAGCATAATTACTTAAAGAACTTTGTGAGTGTGAGAATGTTGTTTAACGTTGTCTTCTTTGGTGACAACTCTAGCGGCGTTCAATACTCGCTTGCGCTCAATGGAATACTTAAATTCGCTGTAGTTTGTACCTAAAGGAATCAGAGATTTTGCAGATTCACGACGCTTGTAGGTACGAGCTGCTGCAAATGCCCGTGGTACAAATTCTTCGCCAAACTGAGCCGACTCTGGGAAGCCATCTGGCAACACTTGTGAATCGCCATCCAGGACAGATCCCAAAGTTGTTGCATGAGCCAGCTTATAGGAGGTAGGAATGCCCTTTAAGAGCGCTTCCAAAGCCGCAGAGGGAATCGGTTCTATAACTTCGATTTGATAAACCTCTCCATCTTCTTTGACGAAGCAGGTTGCCAAGCCGATAACAATGTAATCATCGGTTGCTAAATCAGGGGCATTAGGATAGGAAATTGCGGTTGTCATCGGAAAATTTCTCAAAATTTAAAAATTGAATTTAGGGAATGGGGCATTAGGAAAGAGGAGGCAGGAGGCAGATCGCTTTTAGCGTCTCCCCTTGGGAGAAGGCAGGAGGCAGAAGTTCTTTAATGCATGAATTTTGAATTGATTTCTCCCTCATCTCCCTCATCCTCCCCTGCTCCCCCTGCCTCCTTTGCTCCGTACTCCCTGCCCCTCTGCCATCTTTTTCACTCTAAAAGAACGGCTTGTTGGCATTCTACCAATTTGTAGCTCTTACTACTTGACTCGCCTTTGAGATTGACATCTGTTATTTCTGGAATTCACCCTAGGGATGAAGTATTCATGATTAGGTTTGAGGATCAATTGTTTATCTAAGGCGTAGATTTCTCTTGTGCGGCTAGGTTAAGTTCTCTCTTAAGTTGCTTTACTGTAACCCTAAATACTTTAAGAATGGAAATAGTAGTAAAACCACTAGCAGACGAAAACTAGAATTTGATTCCACAAAACACAGATTTAGTATAGGTAAATATGAATATTCACTCATTTTTAGCTGATGGTGACCAGCAACTTAGTAAATGTAAAATTGTTTCAAATATTACATATAAAACTCACGCACAGAGGAAAAATGACGGTGGCAAATCTATTTTAGGCGATCGCTATTTACGCTCTTGTGCTTTGAGTTCGGCTCAACAAGGAGATTATACTGAGGCGATCGCACTTTTAAGCCAACTCATTTCCCGCCATCCCCACAATGCCATTGATTACAACAACCGGGGGCTAATTTATTTCCAAAGTGGTAAAAGGCAAAAAGCACTTTCCGACTATAATACCGCTCTCAAACTTAATCCCTATTTGGCTAGTGCTTATAATAATCGGGCAAATTACTACGCAGCTTGTGGAGAATTAGCAGCAGCACTTGCCGACTACGATCAAGCGATTGATTTCAATCCTCGCCATGTCCGGGCGTGGATTAACCGAGGGATTACCTGGCGTGATTTGGGGCAATATGAGGAGGCAATTGAGAATTTTGAGGTAGCACAGCTTTTCGGTCAACTAGAAGGTCATATCTGGGCTGAACGCGGCAGGACTTACCATCTTTGGGGTGACTGGAATTGTGCGATCGCTGATTATCGTCGCGCCCTCACTCAACTGCCTTTTCTCAATAACAGTAAGGATATTACTGGTTATCGCTTGCGTTTACAACTCGAAAATTGGCTAAACGAGCTGCTGTCTCAATCAGCGTCTTAATTGGTAGATTAGTTCTTCTAGGGGATTGAAAATTCAAAATAAATTATTAAACTTTGAATGAGATTTTAGTGACGCTGTATCGCTCATGACTAATAGATGATAGCTACATAGTTATTCAAAAATTAGCTATTAACCATTATTTATTAGCAATAATATAAATTAACACCCGGCTTATACGTAGCCTGAATCACAAGAAACTTAAATAATCCCAAATTCGCTATTTGTGTCAGGGTGATGACTTTGTTTGTTCATCTTCTCGGCGATCCGGATTCATCAACACGACCCGACGCTGATTAGGATCAAATCTGTATCCTTGTTCTTGCATAATACTTTTGGTTTGCTGAGGATCAAAGTTTCGGCTAAATTTTACCTGCAAACCATTGACATGTGCTTCCATCAGCTTGACTTCAGTACTAATTTCACGCAACTTTTCTTGCTGTGACCACTGATAAGGCAAAAGTTGTGATAAGGCAGATGCTGCGACGGCTGTAATTACAAGATTAACTGCTATTTTGGCTGTGCTTTCCAGAGCCATCACCTGGTAAGAACGTTGGCGAAGATGCCGCTTTGGTCGAGGAATGACCCGGCGTTTTTGTATAGGTTGTAACGGTGGTCTGGAGGGTTGAGTCGCGTTCATGATGCTAAAAAATAACCTCGCTGAGTGAAGGGAAGCACTGTAAAAGCTCTCTGGCGCTAATTACTGCTGATTTAGCTGTCATATTACTTCATTTTTTTGAAATAGCTACAAGTGTTGTACCAGTTAAAAAATAACCTGGCTTACGTAAGTGCAAGTCTAGACACTTATGGCTCTACACCATAAGCTCTGGAAATTGCACCCCGTACTGCCAGGATTATTAGCTTTTTAACTGTGTCACATCGAAGCGTTATTTGTAAAGTTCTGTGGCTAATCGCCAAGCTAGAACTCCGGGGATCAAGGCCACAACTAGAGCGATGTAGACTTGAGTATCTGAGATGGAAGATATCTGAGCGATGTACAGAGTATCTAAAATAGGCATGGCTGAAAACCTCCTAACCTGAATAGATTTTGATCAGTTCGTTTACTACTTTTCCTTGTTTTGCCAAGATTGGGGAATATCTTGTTACAAGATGCAACAAAAGCAGTTATTAAACAGTAGTCCTTAGTGATTCTTTATCAAAAAAATTCATAAAACTATGGATTTGTATTTGGGTATCGACTTTGGCACCTCTGGCGCACGCGGTATGGTGGTTGATGAGGAAGCTAGCATCCAGGTTGAGGTGCGATATCCCTTCCAGGACTCACCAGGCGCCGTTACGCCCAAAATTTGGCAAGAGGCTTTGTTTGTACTGGTGCAACAAATACCTGACCGATTGCGGCGAGAAATTAGAGCGATCGCAATTAATGGTACTTCCTCCACCGTCTTGCTGGTCGATGGTGCTGGCAATCCAACAGACGCACCATTGCTGTACAACGATGCACGGGGATCATTGGTGCTAGAGCATTTGAGGAGTATCGCACCCCCCAATCATACCGTGTTGAGTGCCACCTCTAGCCTGACGAAACTTTTGTGGATGAGACAACAACCCTCTTTTAGTGAAGCTAGATATTTCCTGCATCAAGCAGATTGGCTGGCGTTTCTCCTACATGGACAGTTGGGTATTAGCGATTACCATAATGCTTTAAAGCTGGGTTATGACGTGGAAGAGTTGAAATACCCAGAATGGCTAGAATTGTTGCAAATCCCGATTCAGCTACCTAAAGTTTTACCTCCTGGGACTCCGATTGCCGAATTGCGTCCTGAAATTGCCGATAAGTTCGGTTTCCGCCGTGATTGTCTGGTGTGTGCAGGTACAACTGATAGTATTGCTGCTTTTCTCGCTAGTGGGGCAAAATTACCTGGTGAAGCCGTGACTTCCCTTGGTTCAACGTTGGTACTAAAGTTGTTAAGTCGTACCCGTGTAGAAGATGCCAGATATGGGATTTACAGCCATCGGTTGGGTGATTTGTGGCTGACTGGTGGTGCTTCTAATACTGGGGGTGCAGTACTAAAGGAATTTTTCACAAACGCTGAGTTAGAAAGCCTTAGCCGGGAGATTGATGCTTCAATTGCCAGCGAGTTAGATTATTATCCGTTATTGAAGGTAGGCGATCGCTTTCCGATTAATGATCCGAATCTACCGCCACGTTTGTCACCACGCCCAGATAACCCAGTGGAATTTTTGCATGGGTTGTTAGAAAGCATTGCCCGCATAGAAGCGCGAGGGTATGAATTATTACAGCAAATGGGAGCTGATAAATTGAGCCGTGTTTATACTGCTGGCGGTGGTGCGGCGAATCAAACTTGGACTGCGATTAGGACGCGTCATTTGCAGGTTCCTGTAGTCGCGTCAGTGTACACAGAAGCAGCTTACGGAACGGCGCTATTGGCTATGAGAGGTGGAATTAAGGGTGGACAAGAGTAATTGTGTAACAATCTTTTCGTAGGTATTTCGTAAATCAGTATCTATCCCAGTGACAATCTACATATCTCGGCCGATACTGGGATGATTAGATACCGGACTATAGATTCCAGGTTCATGATCTGGGCAGCTATTCGGGGATGGGTGCTTCGCAGCAAGCGAATGTCATCTGTCCCCTTTATTAATTACTGGTATGGGTTTTAACTAATACAGCACAGCGTAAATCTAGTGATTATCTCAATTAGAGACTATTAATAAAGTAAATCTTTAGTGACTAAGCGACGTAGCATAATGCGAGTCATCACCAAACACCTCGCGCCGTGGAAGCCTCTGGCTTCAGACATGCGGGTAAGGCGCAGGCGAATTTATTCGCCGTCTTAGAATCCATAAGAATATCCATCCTTTTTATGAGTTGCTGAAAAATATTGAAACTCATCGCTGTCTTTTCGATACTTATTTTTAAGTTACTTGCAATAGCCTAAAAGTATTCGGCATTTAATAGGCTAGCAAATAGCCAATCCACAATTAAACAAATATGTATTTATACGTAGTTTATTAGTTAGCTTAAGCTAACTAATAAACTACCTTATTTTCATACAAAGTTAATTTTTAAGTACATCCACTGTTATTTAGCTAAACTTTGTCTAGTTATCATGTAGCCAATTAAACTAATAAGTTAAGTCAAGTTCAAAAACTAAACTCCAATATCAAAAAACCTTAGCTATAAACCAGTCAGAGGTAGGGCTGCTCATTGTAGGAAATCCAGTCTGAAAAATGACAAATATGTTGCAAATGATTAAAGTTAGCGAACTTTTTGATGTGCGCTATGGTCACTCTTTAGAGCTAAATCGCCTCACTATTACATCTAAAGCTAAAGGTATCCCATTTATATCAAGAAAAATGGGAGACAATGGAGTTGCAGCGTATGTAGAGCGCATCCCAAATTTAGATCCTAATCCTGCTGGTGAATTAACCTGTGCTTTGAGTGGTGGAGTTCTTTCTACATTTATTCAAGAAAGACCATACTATACAGCATTTCATGTTGCTTGTTTACGTCCATTACGTAATCTAACCAAACCTCAATTGCTTTATTACTGTTTGTGCATTACTGAGAACCGCTATAAATATAATTATGGTAGGCAAGCCAATAGAACATTGCCATATATTTTAATTCCTGCATTTGAAGAAATTCCTAAGTGGGTTAATTCAGCAAATATTGATTATTTTGAAGATGCAGAAAAACCTCAAGAAAATAATTTTATACCGAAATTATTTGATTCACAAAGAAAATGGCATTATTTTGCTTTTTCGAGTATTTTTGAATTAAAAAAAGGGAAACGTCTGACTAAATCAAATATGACAGAAGGTGAAACTCCTTTTATTGGTGCAATTGATAAGAATAATGGTATATCAGGCTATGTTGGGCAATCTCCTATACACGAAGGAAATACCATTAGTGTGAACTATAACGGCTCTGTAGCAGAAGCTTTCTATCAACCCAAGCCATTTTGGGCTTCAGATGATGTGAATGTCTTATACCCTAAATTTAATTTAACGCCTGCTATTGCCATGTTTCTGATTACTATTATTAAAAATGAAAAGTATCGGTATAACTATGGTAGAAAATGGCATTTAGAACGTATGAAACAGTCTCAAATTTTGCTTCCTATTACACTTAACAGTGAACCTGATTGGGATTTTATGGAAGAATATATAAATTCGCTGCCATTTAGCTCACAACTGTGTGCATAAATTTTTTAAGCGTTATGGATAGCCAAAAGCAACATCGTGCGATTGTGGGCTGAAAGTCACCGGATGCTGGAAAAACTTCGGGTATTTTGTAGATGCGGATGAATGCCTGACGGCATTAGGCTGCTTTAATGACAGCAAGCGGAACACGGAGACAAAAAAGTGCAAATCACTAAGCGCAATGTTGAATTAAGAGTAGATGGCAGCTTAATGCGTGTTTATGTTGCGGCTCCCAAAGCGGCAGGAAAATACCCTGGTATTGTCTTCTACAGTGATATTTATCAGTTAGGCGATGCAATGATTCGTCTAGCTAACTACTTAGCAGGATACGGCTATGTAGTAGCAGCCCCAGAAATTTTTCACCGAATAGAGCCAGTTGGTTTAGTAATTGAGCCAGACGATCTGGGACGGATGCGGGGAAATGACGATGCGCGTCGAACCTCGGTAGCTGATTATGATGCCGATTGCCTTGCTGTGATTGAATTTCTGAAAACAGAGAGTGCGGTTTCTCCAAATCAAATGGGGACTCTCGGCTTTTGTATTGGTGGACATTTAGCTTTCCGCGCAGCATTTCACAGCGAAATTCGGGCTTGTGTCTGCTGTTACCCTACTGGTATTCCCAGTGGTAAACTGGGTAAAGAGGTAGCCGATACAATTCAGAGGGTAAGTGAAATTCAAGGCGAGATGCTAATGGTGTTCGGTACTCTTGACCCTCATATACCAGATAGCGATCGCAAAACCATAATAAAAGCAATGGAGAATGCTAACATACCTCGCCAAGTTTTCTTGTATGAAGCAGAACATACATTCATGCGCGACGACGGTTATCGTTATGATTCTAGTGCTACCACCGCAGCTTGGTCTGAAATAGTAACTTTCTTGGGGCGCATATTTGCAGACTGAAAACTTATATTATTGCTTTCTTCGCGTCAAATTTGAGTTGTCTGCAACGCTAATAACCCAGCACCGTAAGCAGGTTCATACCTCGGAAAAATCACGTTTATATTAGGGAACTTCTTAACAAGAGACGCTGCAAATCTTTCATGAATCTTGCATCTACCACGCCAGACACTTCCCGTTGTGACTACTTCCAAAACTGAGTCAGTAGTAAAAATTGCATCAATTACTGTAGATATAGCTTTCACTAACTCTTTTACAGCATCATCAATTATGATATTCGCTACTATATCACCTGAAGCTGCTGCTAAATCTACAACTGGTGCTAAAGCAGCTATCTGTTTAACTCCCCATTCTCGGCGATATACTACTTCTATTAAGTCTTCTATAGTTTCCAAATCAAGATGCTGTTTGAAACCCTCTAGCAAACTCGTTGAAATCTCTCGTCCATCATAAGATTTTAATGCTGCATTCATGCCTGCGATCGCAATTTTATAAGCGCTACCTTCATCTCCTAAAATATACCCCCAGCCGCCGACTCGCTTAGTATGTCCTTCATGATTTCGTCCGAAAACTATTGAACCAGTACCTGCTGCAACCACAATTCCTACAGGCTGACCAATTCCACCAACTAAAGCAATTAAAGCATCGTTACAAATTACAATATTCGCTGGCTGTAACGCCCAATTAATAGGCAATTTGTTATTCTGTAACTCTTTAACTAAACCTTTCACTACTTCGATATCTGCTGCACGGTCTACACCTGCTAAACCCAGACATATCGCGTCAATATTCACATAATTTGCAATTATTGCTGCCTCAACCGCATTGTGAATTGCAGATTGAATAGATTGAAAAGTAACTTCGATACCTATACTTTGATAATTAGATGGGCCTGCTTCAGCACGACCTAGCACTTGATGCAAATCATCCATTAAGGCACAAACAGTCTTGCTACCGCCGCCATCTATTCCTAAAACATAACTCATTGATTGCAATAATCTTAATTATTTTGATGCTTCAGTTCTTCTTTTCAAGTAATAAAAAATAGAGCAATCATTCCAGGAATCGTCAGCAAATAAACCAAGACAAAAAACAATGGATAGCCAAGTGCTTTTTGCAGATAACCACTTACTAATCCGGGTAACATTATTCCTGAAACCATAATGCCAGTAAATATGGCAAAATGAGAAGTTTTATATTCGCCTTGGCAAATATACATTAAATGATTACGGAAACTGTATTGATGATGATGTAAGGTATACCAGAGGCAAAGTAGAGGGTGGGTATGTATGTCCAGGGCAAAGGGGTAGTAGTTTGAGGTTTCATGTTTGCCTCTAATTATCGGTGTTATTAAAATTAACATCCAATCGGACACCAATAGGATAAGTTATCTGTAATTTCCCCTTCAGAAAGGCGGATTCCTACACCTCCAGAGATAAATTTATCATTACCATTGTTATATAGCCAAGCTCCCCAAACTTGAGTCATTGACTTGCCATCAATTTTTAATTTAGGAAACTCTAATAACTCTTGATAGACATAATTCTGTTGTGTATACCAAGGGTCATTATTACTACTACGCACAGAGATATTTCCTGAATTAACTGCAAATCCTCCTTCACCTTCTCTTCCTAAAATAGGTTTGGCAAAGTATGAATTACCTATTGCTGTTGCACTCAGTGATGTTTTAGGAAAATATTCCCATACTGTCCCAGCATCTTTGCCAGAAAAAAAGTCATATCCCAAATCTGTAATCAGGGCAAATATACTCTTTGGTTGCAGTGCAAAGGCAGAACCAAAGTTCACAATCACAATTTTGTTCTCAAAAATTAGTTGCTCTAGAGCCGGCCATAATCTTTCACCTTTTTCATCAGTATCATGGATTAGCCATTCCACTGGATACCACATAAAAAGTATATCTATTGGTTTTTTTGTTCTCTGGTCAAATAAATACTCACCATCTTTGATGCCAAGATATTCTAAGGGTAAAATGATACTTTTGGACTCCAAGTAATTTCTTAGCCATCGCATAGTACCTAAATCTTCGGCATTATTCAAAGCTGTAAATGCTACGTGACAGTCTGTAATTGGTTTACCCAAATTTAATGCGGCTCTATTTATATGCTGATTGAGTGTTATTTTTAATATCTTTTGAGCATCTAAATCTGGTTCTTGCAATCCAAAATGTCTAGCGACTTTATTATTGCCATCCGTACACTCAAACCAAAAACTAGGAGTTTGGGGATTAGTTTCTACTACCTTTTTTATCCCCGTTTCTTGATTCCAGCACCAGTCAAGACGCATACAAAATG
Source organism: Nostoc sp. (assembly GCF_035638895.1). Classification (GTDB taxonomy): domain Bacteria; phylum Cyanobacteriota; class Cyanobacteriia; order Cyanobacteriales; family Nostocaceae; genus Nostoc. The sequence continues at coordinate 44,174 of NZ_DASQZC010000134.1, forward strand.
GTGCGAGGAAGTCATATTTAACTAACTTGATAGTAGCTTCGGGAAATCCATAGTAAAGTAGTGTATCCTCATCAAGAGTGCGGATAATTTCCCACACTTGGGTTAAAACACTACCGATTAATTCCGACGCTTGCTGGATTTCTTGTATCGTCTGCGGTAAAACTTGATGGCAATAATAAAGAGCGTAAGGTGTTTCTTGGTCAGTCAGAGGTATACCTGTTCCTTCTTCAATAGGAGCAAAGTTGTACCAACCCATTTTCATCGACTGAAATAGACGCTTTCGTTGAGGACTGTTGAAAATATTCATAACTCTCTTATCCACCTGCATGACCACCGCGACCGAAACTACCAAAACCACTACGGCCCTTGCCAGAACCTCTGGAAGTCCCGGCCTCCGATGAATCACCAGAACCGGATCTTCTAATGCTACTCCCACCAGAGTAACCACTTGTGCCACTACCATTAGATGAGGGTGAACAGTTATTCGGTTGTTGTTTAGCGTTCGGCAACTTTGTGGAGATGCAATCTGACTGTCTTGCTTCTGGGGTTGTCGCACAAGAAGCAAGTAGCGATACAGTCATAACGAACACTATGAGTTGAAATAAACCTGGTTTCAATTTCATGAGTCTTTCTGGATGAATATACAGATGTCAGCTACGGAATTTATGCAAGATAACTACAAGGGTCAAAAATAGATTTCGCATTTCCAGATAGATTTTTTAAGGAATATATCTACGATTTAGAGAATTGCTAAACAAACCCTCTCCAACCCTGTGGCAAAATTTATTAGAGTCCTTCCATAGTTAGTTTGCCCAGCATGACCGCAACTATTCCCAATCTCCCCAGTCTCTACGACCCCTTTTCCACTGAAGCCAAGTGGCAACAATTCTGGGAAGACAACCAAGTTTACAAAGCTGACCCCAACAAAGGCGGCGAACCCTACTGCATTGTCATTCCACCGCCGAATGTCACTGGCAGTTTGCACATGGGTCACGCTTTTGAAAGTGCGTTGATTGATACCCTCGTGCGCTACCACCGGATGCAGGGACGTAATACCCTATGGCTACCCGGAACTGACCACGCCAGCATTGCTGTGCATAGTATGCTGGAAAAGCAACTCAAAAAAGAGGGTAAGACTCGCTACGAGTTGGGGCGCGAAAAATTCCTAGAACGCGCTTGGCAATGGAAGGCGGAGTCTGAGGGGACGATTCTGAATCAGCTACGACGCTTGGGTGTCTCAGTGGACTGGTCACGGGAAAGGTTTACCCTGGATGAGGGTTTATCTAAGGCTGTTGTGGAGGCGTTTACTCGCCTTTACGAGGAAGGCTTAATTTATCGTGGTGAATATTTAGTTAACTGGTGTCCCGCTTCTCAGTCGGCTGTGTCTGATGTGGAAGTAGAGAATCAAGAGGTTAATGGAAATCTCTGGCACTTCCGCTATCCTCTCACCGATGGTTCCGGTTTTGTAGAGGTGGCGACAACTCGACCAGAAACGATGCTGGGTGATACGGCTGTAGCGGTTAATCCCAATGACGATCGCTACAAACATCTCATTGGTAAAACTCTAACTCTGCCAATTCTACAACGAGAAATTCCCATTATTGGCGATGAATATGTTGACCCGACTTTCGGCACGGGTTGCGTGAAGATAACTCCCGCCCATGACCCGAACGATTTTGACATGGGTAAGCGTCACAATCTGCCGTTTATCAACATAATGAACAAAGACGGCACTCTCAACGCTAATGCTGGGGAGTTTCAAGGACAAGACCGCTTTGTTGCTAGAAAAAATGTGGTTTCTCGCCTAGAAGCAGATGGCTTTTTGGTGAAGATAGAAGATTATAAGCATACCGTTCCCTACAGCGATCGCGGTAAAGTACCTATTGAACCCCTCCTCTCGACTCAGTGGTTCGTCAAAATTCGCCCTCTAGCTGACAACACTCTCGAATTCCTCGACCAGCAAACTTCTCCAGAGTTTGTCCCCCAACGCTGGACAAAGGTTTATCGTGATTGGCTAGTAAAACTCACTGATTGGTGTATTTCTCGCCAATTATGGTGGGGACACCAAATTCCGGCTTGGTACGCTATCAGTGAAACCGATGGACAAATTACCGATAATACGCCCTTTGT
>NZ_DASQZC010000135.1:0-2903 GCF_035638895.1 Nostoc sp.
TTGAGTTTAGACTTTAGGAAAGTTTCTGCTGATTCGGGATCTGGGGGATCATCTGCATAGTGAAATGCTTCAAATTCTTCTTTGCGTCCGGCTCGAACTGCTTGAATTAAATCTGGATCGGAGTGACTGACAAAATAAATAAAGGGTGCTGTTTCGCCGTATTCTTCTCCCATGAACAACAGGGGTAAATTAGGTGAGAGCAACACAGCGCCAGCAGCTAATTTTAATCCCTCAAAAGAGATTCGCTGGCTGAGGCGTTCTCCTTTCATTTGATTGCCGATTTGATCGTGATTCTGAATACAAATTGTAAATTGTGATAGGGGGCGATCGCGGCAAGATACGCCATGAAATCGTTTGCGGTGTGGTGCGTACTTCCAATCGTAGACAAAAGTATCTTCATAAGCTTTTGCCAACTGAGCTACTTGCCCAAAATCTTGATAATATCCTTGGCGATCGCCTGTCAACAGTGCGTGTAATGAATGGTGAAAATCATCACTCCACTGGGCATCAAGACCATATCCACCTAATTCTGCTGGACGAATTATTTGCGGATTATTCATATCACTTTCAGCAATTAGATGGCGTTTCCATTTTTGCCCTTGTTGTGAAAAATGATGAACTGCTTCCGCTAGTTCCCACAGAAAATGCTTCGCCCCCAAGTCGTAAATTGCTTGAACGGCATCCAGCCGCAATGCATCAATGTGGAACTCGCGCAACCAGTAAAGCGCATTTTCAATAAAATAATTTCGCATACCTTGACTATGGGCATCGTCGAAATTCAGCGCTTCGCCCCAAGGTGTTTTATAGGTTTTAGTAAAGTAGGGCGCGAACTGACTCATATAGTTGCCTTCTGGCCCAAAGTGGTTATACACCACATCCAGCACTACGGCAATTCCGTGTTGGTGGCAAGCATTTACCAGTTGCTTCAGTTCGGCTGGGCTACCATAGGAATTTTGGACAGCATAAGGGTAAACGCCGTCATAACCCCAGTTGCGGTATGCAAGAGAAGCTTCAATATGGGTATCTCCCGGAAACTGGGAGATGGGCATGATTTCAATGGCGTTAATTCCCAGTTCTCTCAGTTCCGGTAAACGGGGAATAATAGCGGTGAAAGTTCCTTCAGGCGTGAATGTGCCAACGTGAACTTCATAGAAAATCATCGACTCCACAGGAATCCCAGTCCACCCTTCATCAGTCCAATCAAAGTTTTGATCGACAATTTGCGACGGCCCATGCACCCCTTCCGGCTGATACTGCGACGCGGGATCGGCAAAAGCGTCTTGCCCATTTAAGACATACCGATAAAGCGTGCCTGGATATACATCGTTGACTTTCGTTTGCCAGTATCCCTCAGACTGAGGCTTGAGCGGAATTAACTGCTGTTCTGGCGTCAAAATTTGTACAGTGACGCTCTCTAATAGCGGAGACCAAACTGTAAATTCACACTCTCCGTTACCCAAGTAGTTAGCACCTATTCTCACGCAGTATCCTCCCATCAGTTCCAGTTTTGTTGTGCCGAATCGTGGCGCGATGGCGTACCCGCCCGCCATAGGCGATCGCAAATGTCATTGATTGCACAATATTTACAAACACGCCAGATAGCATAATGGTTGGTCTAGCAGAGTTTTTGCTAGCACCTGGAGGCGGATTTTTGACCAGAACAAATTCAGTCTAATGACAAATGTGGGAGAAATGACGGAGAAAAAACGGTGCATTCGTAGGCTAGCACGGCTATTCACCCCTACGGCTTGCAGCTACCATCCACACAGTATGCCGATTGATATGTATTAGAACGCTTACCAAATATGGTGTAGCGATTATCGCGGATTTGTTCATAAAAGCGATCACCTGCCCATTTCATCCCCGGTAAAGCTCGATAAGCGTCTACAAATATACTTCCTGCTGGCAATAATCGCCCAATTTCTTCTGCGGCGTTACTACCTTGCCAACGTCTTTGAGGTTCATTGGCATCAATTAAAATCATCCCTTGTTCACAGTCTTGAGCTGTAATTCCCCACCGTAAAAGTGTCTGCTCATCTTGCATAGGACTGTAGCGAAACAGCTTTCCTTGGTCTAAAGTTTCTAGCGATTGCACTAAGGTAACGCAGAGATTACAATTCCCGTCGTAGATTACGTAGTAATTCATAAAAATAACTGAGTTGTCAGATATGTATAAATGCAACTTTGGTATTCTAGCTTAGAAAACAGTGGCGATCGCTCTTACCTGAGTAACGTAGTAGTAAATAATCTCATCTACCTCAACACAAAAAAACAGATTAACCTTCATTATTTCATTATTCTTTTTTAACAAAAAAAACATTATAGATTTATATTTTTTTACTAAATAGTCTTTTATCATACACACATAGAGACAGGAAAATACTGAATGCTGGCGACACGTAAGTATATCTTTAATTTTCATGCCTTGTAACTTAAAACACCAATTACCTTATAAACAAGTATGGCTAATATCACTGGAACCTCTCTAAACGATGTTCTTAACGGTACCCCCAACAACGATCTAATTAATGCACTGAATGGAGATGACGTAATTATCGCTAGTAGTGGTAACGACAACATTGACGGTGGAGATGGCTTTGATACCGTAGACTACAGCAGCCTAGGTAAAAGCATCACCCTCTCAGGTGTAGGAACAATTACTAAAGCTGGTGGTTTGGGAACAGACACAGTCTTTAAAGTAGAAAGGGTTATTGCTGATGCCACTGTTGCCAACAACACTATAGATGCGTCTCAATCTTTGTCTGGGGTAGCAGCGATCGCTGACTTAGAAGCCCAAACTATCTCTGCCCTCAACGTTCCTGGTTTGGGAACATTGACATTTAATGTAGTCAACTTTGACAATGTTATCGGCACAATTAACAATGACACCATTAAGGGCGATG
>NZ_DASQZC010000136.1:0-1742 GCF_035638895.1 Nostoc sp.
TCTATATTTATGCTACCGAAGACGATAATGCTCATAATTGTCAGTCATTTAATTTAATGAATTTTTTGTTTTCAAATCAGCCGCTACAGGTTGAGAACATTCTTGTATTGGAACAGAGATAAACTAATTGTTGTTAAAAATTCTGTTTATTATTTGTTTGACTTAGGCTTGTAAATCTCTGAAAATTAAGCGATAATTGTGCCTTTATAATTTGTGCCCAATATCCTCTAAAACTACTAATTGTATAATATTGTCAATTCATTTTATTAATTTTACTATATAAACTTACCTTAGCTTACTAATTTTATAGGTATTTTAGGATTAATAATAAAATTTTATTTTTCAAATTTTACTTCCGGTTTATTTAGAGGGGAAAACTTTCTATATTTCGATAAATTATACTATTTAATAAATTACTAGTTTAAGTATCTCATCAGTCTGTTTGAATAAAGTCTTTAATCTTCCGACTCAAGACTCAGGACTCAGGACTTTATTTTGTGGTAATATCAACTGCACGAAACCGCAAAAAGCCGTGGCTACTGTATTAAAATCTCATCGGGCATTAAGAAGGCGTAAACATTCAACACATCCTCTCCAGCGTTTGCTTGAGTATGGACACCAGTATCGTAAACAAATTTGGCTGGCGACTACTTATTCTACTCTCAATAAATTTTTCGACTTAGCACCACCCGGCTTAATTGGCGTCGCGGTGGATGTCGTAGTCAAGCAGCAGGATTCCATAATTGCACAGTTAGGGGTACGCGATGTTTTTCAACAATTTTTGATTATTTCCTTCCTCACTGTCATCATTTGGATACTAGAATCTATTTGTGAGTACGCCTACGCTCGACTTTGGCGGAATTTGGGTCAGAATATTCAGCATGACTTGCGTTTGGATGCATACAAACATTTGCAAGAGTTGGAATTAGCTTATTTTGAAGAACGCAGCACTGGTGGTTTAATGTCTATCCTCAGTGATGATATTAACCAATTAGAGCGGTTTTTAGATGGAGGAGCAAATGATATTATCCAAGTTTCCGCAACTGTTCTAATTATTGGCGCTGCTTTCTTTATTTTGGCTCCAAGTGTAGCGTGGATGGCTTTGTCACCGATGCCATTCATCCTCTGGGGTTCCTTTGCTTATCAACGACTACTTGCACCCCGTTACGCTGATGTGCGCGAAAAAGTAGGTTTCCTCAACTCGCGTTTGTCAAACAATATTAGCGGAATTACTACTATTAAAAGTTTCACAGCCGAAACTTATGAAGCCTATCGGCTGGAATTAGATAGTGAAGCTTATCGACGGAGTAACTCTAAAGCAATTGTTCTTTCTGCTGCTTTTGTCCCGTTAATTCGGATGCTAATTTTAGTGGGTTTCACAGCATTACTCTTGTATGGCGGGATGGCAGCAGTTTCTGGACAAATGTCTGTAGGTACTTACAGCGTATTAGTATTTTTAATCCAGCGCTTGCTATGGCCTTTAACTAGATTAGGCGAAACATTTGATCAATATCAACGAGCAATGGCTTCTACTAATCGAGTCATGAATTTGTTGGATACTCCTATCGCCATTCATACAGGTGATGTGGCGTTACCTGTCGATGAAGTGCGCGGTGAAGTGCAATTTAAAAATGTTTATTTTGCCTATAAAGATAGATTTCCAGTAATTAAAAATCTGTCTTTGGATATCCCGGCGGGGAAAACCATTGCAATTGTCGGTTCAACTGGTTCTGGTAAAAGTA
>NZ_DASQZC010000137.1:0-7320 GCF_035638895.1 Nostoc sp.
TCCACCACAGCATAATAAGCTTTTCTTTCTGGTTTCCTAAATTCGCTGTTTGTAGACGTTTTTTAAGTTCTTCTTCGCTCTCTGCGATTTCAATCTGAAAAGGGCGGCTCATGGTTATTTTAATTTATCGAGTTGTTTTCTTTATTATATGCAGCTTCATATAAAAGTGGTAGTAGGAAACTTTTTATCGTGTTGGGCATCTTAACGGTTCTACTATCCTCCTTTGTTTTGACGTTTCACAACGTTACTGTCCGAGTTTTGTTTTCAGAACATCTCGTACTAGGTTTATTTTTACTTGGTGGATACGTTAAACCGGATTTGCAGAATTCCTTCTTGCTGATGTTCATGCGAATGCTGCTGGTGGTTCCACTCATGGCATCTCTATCATTCAAGCTATATCCATCTGCTTGGACAGAACTCCAAGACTTGTTCACCCGCAAGCGCAGGGATGTTCTAATCCAAGCTCTTGGCTGTGGAGTGCTGATGTTTGTGTATATTGCCTCACTCTACATTGCTATTGGCTTGATTCCCACAGGTATTGCCTTGACCCTTTTCTTCACCTATCCCGTATTTACAGCGCTGCTATCTTGGAGGTTTTTTGGCGATGCCTTCGGCGGGCTACGCCTACGCCCCACATTGTTCCGTTGGCTGGTAATGGCTATTATTCTGGTGGGAAGCGCTTTCACCATTCCCCAATCTTCTGCCACCTACAGCAGTCATACCATTGCGATCGGCATTTTCGCTAGTTTTGGCGCTGGGATCGTTTATGCCTTTTATTGCATCATTGCTCAAAAATGTTTAGAAAAATTCCATCCAGTTCCCTTTACCTGGATCAGTTTTGCTTCCACTCTACTGCTCTCTGGTGTTAGCTTACTGTTTTGGCCAGCTAAGAGCGGTCAACTTGACTGGACACCCCTATGGATTAGTAGCATATTTTCAGGTCTTGTCAGCTTTCTCGGACACACATTAAACAATGTGGGGATTCGGATGGTTGGTGCATCTACCGCTTCTATAATCGGCTCTAGCAGTCCAGCATTGACAGCCTTAGTTGCATGGATAACCATTAACGAAACTTTAAATGTGATTCAGAGTGTAGGGATTGGTGTTGTCACATTGGGCATCGCGTTACTTAGTGCAGAAGGCTTTGTGAAATCGCTCAAAATTAGGGGTTGAATTAGGCATGATATCATTGGAGGCAAACGCCATCATATCGCTTCAATTGATGTCATCTATGGCTATGGAACAGAGGAGGAATGAAAAGCTCATGGTGCTGACTTGATTGCCCATTCTCCAAGTGATATTCCCAAATTAATAATTTGTAAATAATGCCACCATCTTTAACACTTTTCCATAGCTTACTTCTGTTTAGTACCGCTTTTATTGCAGGCGGCTTAAATGCTGTAGCGGGTGGTGGAAGCTTTATCACGTTTCCAACTCTTATCTTTACGGGTGTTGCCCCGATCGCAGCTAATGCCACCAATAATACAGCAATTTGGGTGGCTTCCCTAGCCAGTGCTGGAGCATATCGTCAAGATTTGGGCATCGAGCGGCGAGATTTTTTACTTCTATGTGGCGTCAGTTTAGTTGGTGGCATGATTGGCTCCATAGCTTTGTTGTATACATCGCCAGATGTCTTTAAAAAGCTGATTCCCTATCTATTGCTGCTAGCAACAGTTGTGTTTACCTTTGGCGAACCGTTCAAAAAGTGGTTGCAGCGTCGAAACCAGAACACATCACCGGAATCTGTACCCTTATTTAATTTAGCACTGGCTCAACTAGCGATCGCCATCTATGGCGGTTTCTTTGGCGCAGGTTTAGGGATTTTAATGCTGGCAACTTTGACATTTTTAGGTATCAAAAGTATCCACAAAATGAATGCTTTTAAGACCTTTTTAGGGAGTTGTATCAATGGTATTGCCATTATTCCATTTATTTTTGCAGGTGTGATTGCTTGGCATCAAGCTATTTTGATGGCAGTCGGTGGCTCTCTTGGCGGTTATTTAAGCGCCCATTATGCTCGTAAACTTGAACCGCACTTAATTAGGAAATTTGTGATGATTGTTGCCTTTACGATGACTGCCTACTTTTTTATTTACGGTTAAGAACTGGGAACAACTCAGGGGTAATGTATGGAAGCATTAAAAATTACATTTAAATCTACATGCTGGAGAAGCTTAAAAGAAAAATAGCTCTGGCTATTTGAAAGAGTGCATAATCAGCCATAACATCAAAAATTGGTAACAACAATGACTACTATAAATGACCCTGCTGTTTTAGCTGAAGTAACCGATTTGTACCTCAAATACGAAGAAGCCCTTTCTAATAACAATTTGGAGGTGATGGATAGCTTATTTTGGGATGCGCCAGAAGTAGTGCGCTTTGGAATGACAGAAAACCTCTATGGTAGCGATGAAATTCGTAACTTTCGCCAGAATCGACCCAATCCGAAAATAGAGCGAGAAATCTTAAATCTTAAGGTTGTAACCTTTGGGAAAGATGCAGCAACAGTAACTTTAGAATTTCGCCGAATCATCAATGGTGTAGAGCGTTTCGGGCGACAAAGCCAGACTTGGTACAGGTTTACCGAAGGATGGAAGGTGGTTTCAGCCCATGTTTCACTATTACCAGTGTGAGTTTCAAAACTATGACTAGTATTTTAGTTATATATTAGCTACCAGAAAATATAGTGAGTAGCGATCGTACTAACTTTATCTGATTTCAACTCATTAAAAATAACTATTTTAACAAAGATTCAATAGAGGTTTAAACATGGTAAGTTCATTTGATTGGATTGTATTAAAATCTAGGCATATATAAGTATAAAAGTCCGTTTTGCTTTTCCCTTGATTTAAACTTAATTTGTTTAACCTTTGATATGTAGGGTACAAGTTCCGTTAGCTTGTCAGGGTAAGTCGCATAAACCAAAGGACGAGGAAAGGGGATACGAGCATCAATGGAAATTAACATGGAAATTCGTATATCCCAAAAGGTTATTTAGGTTGTAGCTAAGAAAGCTTTCAGTTGTTTGTATGAAAGTGGATAGTTACCGCTTTATTCCGAAGAAGTGCAGAATGTGGGTTGAAAATTATTATTTTTATTATTGTGGCGATCGCACTGCTACACTATCACCTCGTGTTGAAGGCCATCTCACCGTCAGAATAGTACAGTCAGACTGAGCAATCCAGCAATGTGGCACACCCGCACACCACAGCACATAATCGCCCTCACGAGATAGAATCATCTCCCGATCCTCAAACTGAAGGCAAAATTGGCCATTAATCAAAATCGAAAGAGTCGCGGCTGTGTCATTTACTCCCCACTCAATTCTACTGTCTCCTGCTTTATGGACACCCCACTTTATTTCTAGTGCTGTGGTTGAGCGAGGATCATCATCTGGGGTAATGAAGTAACCCATAAACCAACCCCAGCGATTTACACCTTCGCTAGCAGCATTCCCAAAAATAACTTTAGGCTGCATCACTCACCTTCTTCATTCATAACTAATCAAAATAGATGAACACAGATAATTAATTATCAAAATTATTTGCGTCCATCTGCGTCCATCTAAGGATTTAAATTAAGGTGAGTTCGATTAACCTCTTCCTTTGGAAGAAGATCAAGCTGGCTTTGCAAGGTAATAGATAAGTAAGTTTGCGTACACCGTAGCTACTCTTGAGTGGGAGCAGCAGATTGCGATTGAGGCGATTGAGGTTGTTGGCGTAAACCGCGCAAAGACTCCCGCAACTTGTTTTGGCTAGTGTTATCTCGCCGCCGCCGCTTTATAATTGCTTGTGGCTTTTGTGATGAATCGGTAGCCGTTCGCTCACGTTGGATACTGCGTAAGGAATCTCTTGCACTTCCTTGAGTACGAGTTGTCCTAGCTCTAGATGATGAGTTTGTAGAAGGACTTTCGGCTCTTTGAGGTTCTAGTCGCCGACTAAATCCAGATATTGCTGGTTTTGTAGCTGTAGCTGCGTTAGATGAAGGTGTCAACTCTCTGCGCCTACGTCCAGGAGTTTCCTGTGTGGAGTTTGCAGTAGTTGCCTGCCGTGTTCTTTCTTCTGCTTGTCTTCTTGCTTGCCGTTCTTGAACTTGGCGCGATCGCCGTGAACCTTTTATGGCAAATTCAGTAGCTATAGCTACCCCTTGTCTACCACCTTCTGCGGGTTTGAATTTCGAGTTACGCACTTGTCTGGCGGTTTCTTCATCTAATTCGCGGTTTCCACTGGAGCGAGCAATCCGCACATTGGTAACATTGCCTTGTGCATCAGTATCGACAGCTACTTCTACTCTGCCTTCTATTCCTCGCCGTTTTGCTGCCTCTGGATACTTAATACCACAATCCTTTTCGCGGCAGGCTGCACGACCATTACCTGGACTGTTAATTTTTGGAGGTGTTGGCGCTGTTGCTACTGTAGGACGGTTTCCTGTTCCACTACCAATTCCACTGCCAGTGCCGCTACCAATGCCACTGCCAGTACCACTACCAATGCCGCTACCAATGCCACTACCAGTGCCACTACCAGTGCCAGTGCCAGTTCCACTACCAATGCCCCCGCCAGTGCCAGTGCCAGTACCTCCACCAGTGCCAGTACCGCTACTTGTACCTACAGCAATACCACTACCTGAACCTAAACCAACACCAGAGCCGCCACCACCGCCACCACCGCCACCGCCACCCACCGAACTTGCTTTGGAATCTCCAGATAAAGCTGATCGTGGAACGGATGCAGATTTCACAGGAATTTCTGGTTTGGTAGCAATTGCTTTTGACGGTGTATTTGTCAACTGTGGCTTCTGAGCAACTGCTGTAATCTGTTCTTGCTGCTGAACTTTTTCTACTGGTGGAGTTTCTATAGGCTGTTTTTGGATAACTTCTGTTTCTTTTTTTATTTCTTTTGGAATCTGTGCGATTGGTTTTTCTGGTTCCGCAGTTGGAGAATCAACCATCGCCAACTCTATTGGTTCTTCTTCTCCCGTAGGGACTCTCGTCAAATAATTACTTATGCCTGAGGACAGTACGCCGATATGCAGCGCCAGTGAACCTATCAGACTGTAAGTCAGAAAAGACTTGAGAGCCTCAACTTCTTTGGAACGTTGCTCGACAGTAATGCCAGAAAAGCTCATAGCTATTGCTACCCATTCTCACTAACTTAGCTATCTTAGAATGCAAGGTTACAAATATCAAGTAAAAAATTAAAATTACTTGCGATCGCGTCATGGAACCTTGCATTAGCAAAAACATCTTATCAAACCACCGATATCATGGTTTTTGGATAAAATTAATTTTTGTTGCAATCTAATTAAATTAATTTATGTAAAACAAACGAACAAGTAAATAAAAATCATCAGCATTACATTTTAAAAAATTATCATTATATTTTATATTTTATTGAGAATAAGTTTCAGCTTTTCTCTAGATTCTGGTAGTCTGATTTTGTATTGTGGACGACGTTATAGAGGCACTACATGGGAATTCAGAATTTGTTTGCAGCAGGCGGTGTGGTCATGTGGCCCCTGTTGGCGTTTTCGGTATTGGGTGTGGCACTGATCTTCGAGCGGATCAGGTTTTGGGTAAGGATCAATAAGCGTCAAAGCCGGGTGGTGCGAGATGTTTTGAATCTCTACCGACTCGATAATGTTGTCGGTGCAATGGATAAACTTCAGAAAAACGCAGATTTGCCACTCGCCCGGATTTTTCTAGCAGCTTTAGAATTAGAGGAGCCAAATCCAGAAGAATTTCGTTTGGCGTTAGAAAGCGAAGCGCAAGCTGAGATACCTGTGTTAAAACGTTTTCAAAATATGTTCGACACAATCATTAGTCTGGCACCACTGTTAGGTCTTCTCGGCACAGTATTAGGATTGATAACCTCCTTTGCTTCCCTAAATCTTGGTGACGTGGGAGGTAGCAGAACGGCAAGTGTTACAGCTGGGATTAGTGAAGCCCTAGTATCAACAGCAGCAGGATTGATCGTTGCTATATTCATACTCATGTTTTCCAATACTTTCCGGGGACTGTACCAGCGGCAAATCGCTCTAATTCAGGAGTATGGGGGACAGCTAGAATTACTTTACCGCCGTCGCTATGAACGAGGAGAAAAAACGTATGCGTCTACAAGATGAACCAGATATCCCAGCACAGATTAATATCGTGCCGATGATTGACGTGATATTTGCGATTTTGACATTTTTTATCATGTCAACTCTGTTTTTAACACGCTCAGAAGGTTTGCCAGTAAATTTACCGAAGGCAGCCACAGCAAAACAACAACAAGTTCCCTCTAAAGTTACTATCACGGTAGATGAACAAGGAGTAGTAAGCTTGAACCGGAAACCAACCAAACTTGATGATTTAACAGCGCAAGTGCGGACTTTAATTGGTTCTAACTCAGAAATGTTAGTGATTATTAATGCTGATGAAAAAGTTGGTCACGGTCAGGTAGTGGCTGTGATGGATCGGGTACGTCAGGTTGAAGGCGCGAAGTTAGCGATCGCTACTCAAAAATAAACAGTAGAAATATTGTACATAAGAAGTTCAGCGAGTCAGAAAAATACTATATTCTGACTCCTAACTCCTTCGTGTGTGATGACAGAGCAAGTAAATTTATTTATGGTTACTGAGCTACTTGCCATGAGCCTGTCCTGAGCGCAGACTCTGGTAGAGAGGGGCGAAGTCGAAAGAAGCCGAAGTATGGGGATTATTAATTTTGACTTTTGAATGCGTGATTTTTGACTTCCCTAAAGGCGCTGACGCATTTGTAATTCTTGAGATATAAGTTTTAATAATAATTCTTGCTGTGAATGGATAAAAAAATGGTCACTGTTTAACTCATGTAATGAGAAAGCTGCGATCGTCTGCTCTTGCCATGCTTGCAATGCCTCATGACTAACTTCTTGGTCTTGCAAACCACCAAAAACAGTAATAGGACACTCCAGTGGCTGTTTTTGAGTGTAAATATAAGTTTCCAGAACGGCAAAATCTGCCCGTAAAATGGGCAGGAACATCTGCATGAGTTCCGCACTTTCTAGTACTGCTTTGGGTGTACCGTTAAGACTGCGTAGCTCATTGAGCAAATCAGGGTCTGATAGGATGTGGAGGGGTGGTTTTGTGGGCGGGATTTGTGGGGCGCGACGAGCAGATATAAAGAGGTGAAAGGGAGCAAGACTATATTTAGAGCGAAGTAGATGGGTCAACTCAAAGCTAACTAATCCGCCCATACTGTGACCGAAGAAGGCAAATGGTTTGTCTAAGTATGGTAACAAAAATGGAGCGATCGCTTCAACAAGAGATTCTAATCGCGTTAAGGGTGGTGACTTCAT
>NZ_DASQZC010000138.1:0-3400 GCF_035638895.1 Nostoc sp.
GAGAACTTCTCTAATATCAATATGAGTGATAAACTTTTTGAGGACAGCTTCTCGCATAATTTCAGTTTTGACCAAATCCCAGTCTCGACGGAGTTGGCGAGAGCTACATCTTCCCAACGCGGCAGCTTCTTCTGGGGTAGCGGCAGTATGGATGACGGGTATAATTGCCGCATCTGTGCTGCTAACAAACTTTTGCGCTTGATAATAATGCTCAACCGTTGGCCAGTAAGTACCCTGGATATGGATTCCGTGGGGAGAAAAGTTAGAAAAACAGCCATAAGGCTGCCAAACCTTATAAAAGTAAATGGTCATTTTAAAATTGCTCTTTTATATATTCAATTTTAGGGTAGCTGAAAGATCGCACTCGCAACCAAAAATTGAGCTTATCAAACAGATTTTCTCTTGGTTCATATCACTGGGGATTCTTCCTAACGGCTTATAAACATTCTCAAATTTTTACCGAGTGATCGCTCAATTCTGTAACTTCATCAGTAAGGTGAGGGTAAATGCTGTTTGACCTGGAGACGGGATTTTTCAAGATGGTGGCGAACAAATGTTGCTCAAGCTAATTAGAACAAGCCTTGGCTACGCTGCAACATTTGATATTGGGCTTCAAATGGGTTTGGGTTAATAGGAATTCTCTGTAAACTTGCACTAATAGCAGAATTCAGGTTTACATTCGTGCAGGCAAATGTTTACTGCTTACAACTACTGAAGTTCTAGTTAAGCTCAAGCATCCGCCGTAGAATGTTTACAGTGATCAACTGCGGATAAAAGCATTTCAAACAGTTCAGGTGCATGATTAGTACATCCAATAGCCCCTCTACGTCGCGATTCTGCTACATGTTCTGGAGTTTTTGAACCAGCATAAATGACAAACGGTGTTTGATTTCCACTAGAACGTAACTTGTCTAGGAGCGTATAACCAGCTTGTGCATCAGGTGGCCGTCCCATATCTGAGATAATTGCATCAAATTTTTGTCGATTGAGCTTCTCTAGTGCCTCTTCAGTAGAGACTGCCAGGACAAAATTGATTCCCAATGCTTCCAATGCTAGCCGTTCATGAATATTATTATTTGGGCGATCATCAACCCAAAGAACAGTGGCACTTTCTGTTGCTGCATTAGTTTGATCTTGGTGTAACTTTTGTGATTCCTGACGTTTAATCTCTGGCTCAATCCTTTCTACAGGCAGTACCCGTCTTTTTATAACGTCGATATTCTCAGGTTTGAGAGCCAATGATGCCTGATAAGCCTTCAGAGCTTCTTCAATAGTCCGATTAAATGGGTAGCCTTCTGCACTCAGTGTCTCAACTAGAGTATCCTCATATTCTTGCAATTGCCGCTCATAATCTTGAAAAGGTTGTAAAACTTCAGCTTCAATTATTTGTGCGTCTGGTACAGAGATGCTTAATTGAAGCTGCTTAAGGTTAAGTAGTTTACGAGTAGGAACCGAAAATTTAATATTCCTTCGCTCTATCCATCGTTCAGCTTCTTGTTTTGCCCAATGCTCAACTTCCTTGCGATATTGCAATTTAGGATCATTTTTAGGTGATTTTGCTAAAACTATATCGAACCCTTGATCTTTAAGAGTGATTATGCGTGGAGTCATATTTTTATTAGCTGCATAAACTCTCTCACTAGCATATTCATGTAACTCTTTTATTGAGATTTTGCCGTCGTTATCCGAGTCAGCAGCTCCAGTTTCTATTCCTTCGACTATATAGCGGGTGTAAATTGAGAGGTCTATACCCTGCTCTTCAAAAGAATATTGAAGGGAGCTTGAAGAAGCCAATACAACTCTTCCTTCAGCACCAAGCTGATTCTCAAGTTCAGTAGCAACGGAACTATCGTCTCTAAGTAGCAAATTTCCAAAAGCACCACTAAAACAGCAATCGAGAAAAAGAACAAAGCGAGTTACATAACTATCTTGAATCCATTTATTAACTGATTCAGCAGAAACAGCTGTAGCTTGAATCAACTTTTCTCTTAGCTTACGAGTATCTTTTGCTGAAAAGTAAAGCTCTCGTCGTTCATTCTTGGCTCCGTGTCCTGAGTAAAACAGGACAGCCAAATCATCTGATTTTCGTTCCATAAGCCAAGTTTCAATCTTTATTGCCATTTCAGATTGAGTTGGATTGACTAAAACGGCTACTTCATCAAAACCACCCATCTCTGGATGTTCTAGCACCCGTTTCATAGCTGCTACATCTTTAGGAGGAGCTGGTAATGATTTAAAACCTGAACCTTCGAAGTATTCACCAACACCAATAAGCAACGCAACTTTAGCCATCTGCTACCTACTAAACTATTAATCCACAACAGATATTTTCAATTTAGATAATCTTTCAACTGCTTGAAGTTGCTGCTCTAATTGCTTTTCATTTTGATATTCCATAACAATTCTGGTTCCTGCTTCTTTATCCTCCCACTCCAGCTTCAGGGTCTTTCCATAGAAACGTTCACCTAAATAGTTTAGTAAAGCTTTAATGCTACCTGCATTTACTTCTGTGTTAAGCAAACCTAATATAAATCCGGCAAGAGCTGGTTTGCCTAACTCTGGAATTTGATTCTCCCTAACTAACTCAACTTTATTCACCAATTCACCACGAATCTCATCAGCCACACTACTTGTTATGTCTTCCAAGCGTTCTGGAGAAAGTTGAGAATCAAACTGAGAGAAGTCAAGCAACACTTGTATATTTTCCATACATTCTTCCCATCTAGCACATTTGAGTTGTTAACCAGCTTATATGAATATGTGAGCCACAACAATCTCATCATCATTCAAAAGCGCACTGTGGTAGAAGTCTCTAATGCTACATTATCACGCATTTGCCTCTACTTGCTCAAACTCTGCCGCATAGAGACGAAGTGTATTGTCCTGAGACATTGGCTGCTGCAATTGTCTAGGTTCATATCACTACAATAGATAGCCTCGATTCGCCCTTAACGTTCCAAAAAGGTAAATAGAATAGGTTCTAATAGATTAAGTAAATTTTAATAAGCAAACTGGGGTTTGCTTGATCATTTTATCTAAATGCTTTCTCATTAGTGCATTTGTCATTGGTACTAATGACCAAGGACAAATGCACTAATGACTTGCACTCTGTTAATGAAGTAAACCATTCACATTCGGTTAAAAATCGAAGGTTGTGCGAATCACACCCACATACTGCGTATCATTCCTGCTGTCGTTTTCCGGGTTGAGAATCACCCAAAAACCAGGAGTAACTGAGATATTATCGTTCAGGCGGTAGCGATAGAATGCTTCGATATGGTAAGCATTGTCTCGGTCTTGACGGACATCACTGTTAGAGACACGCGGCGGTATACCAAAGAGAATTCCCGGCAAGTTACCCTCACCCCCCACATCAGGAAACGACATACCGATCGCCCCA
>NZ_DASQZC010000139.1:0-4132 GCF_035638895.1 Nostoc sp.
TTTATAGTTTTTGGTATACAAACATTGTGACATACTCTACACACTCCCCTGTGTAACCATTATAAAAAATAAGCACTTAAGATTAAAGATGTCAAAACGTCGTTTAATAGATTGGTAATTATATGCAGTTTACGCTGATAAAACTATGACTCAAGTAATCGAAGAATTGATTGACTCATTTCCTTCCATACATAGAAAATATATAGGACTCATATTTGATTTTTGAACAAAACTCAGTACACCTTTATTCCTTCTTCCTAGCCCCCAGTCCCTTACCTCTACGAGTGATTCAGAAATCAAATCGGATTGCTATAGCTTCTTCTATTTGGAGTGAAAGTATCCAAGAAAAATTGGGGCAAATCAGCTATTCTTCGGAAAAGAAAAGCAAATTTGCCCTTAATACTCTTAAAGATCCAGCCGATAGAATTATCGTCCGTCAGGAAGGACGCTGGATATATTACAGGTTAAATCTGACCCAATTTAGCCTTTTAGAGGGATATTTGTCAGAATTTCACAATAATGGTGTCATTTCATCGGTGCGCCCCGGCTGCGATTAGCGACAAGTTTATCGAAAATTTGGGTAATTGTTTAACTCGTTTATGTATCAATATAGTTACAAGACAGTTGTTTTGCACAAGACGGCTTGACATATCAACTTTTTTTGAAATAATATTTATACATCAACTTTTTTTGAAATGAAGGATGCCCAAGTGCCTACCAGAGGCATGAAATTACAAAAATCGCTGACATATTGCTGGCGAGAGGCTTTAGCAGAAGGAATTGGCACCTTTATTTTGGTGTTTGCCGGGACTGGTGCAGTCATGGTGAACTCAATTAGTGGTGGCAGTGTAACGCATATTGGTATCAGTTTTGTATTTGGTGCAGTCGTTACTGCGTTGATTTACGGAATTGGCCATCTGAGCGGCGCCCACTTCAATCCTGCTGTTACCTTGGCATTTTGGACGAGTGGTTTTTTTCCAAAACGGCGAATATTGCCGTATATTTTTGCACAGTTAGTAGGTGCGATCGCAGCTTCAGCTTTACTGCTAATTAGTTTGGGGCGAGTTGCGAATATAGGGGCGACTCTACCACTGAATGGGAATTGGTTGCAATCTTTGGTGTTGGAGTTCGTTCTCACGTTTATTCTGATGTTTGTAATTTTGGGTTCTGGACTAGATCGCCGCGCCCATATTGGTTTTGCTGGGTTAGCGATCGGGTTGACGGTGGGGATGGAAGCGGCATTTATGGGGCCAATTACAGGTGCAAGTATGAATCCGGCGCGTTCTTTAGGCCCGGCTTTGGTGGGAGGAATTTGGCAGCATCATTGGGTTTATTGGGTTGCACCCATTTTAGGAGCGCAATTAGCAGTAATAGTATATCGGCAACTTTCCAACGGATTTCGTGATTTCAAAAAATAAGAGAGCAATATTTACGGCTAGTTCTCAAAGGGTTGTAAGTTATCAAATCAGGTTAGCGATCGCTCGAAGCAATATTCAGACTGAGTTTACCTTGCAAAATGCGAGAGACATCCAACAAATCTTCAATTAGTTTCGTTTGAAGCTTGGCATTGCGCTCAATGGTTTCGAGAGCGCGAGTGGTGGTTGCTTCATCATACTTATATATTTACTTAGTATAAGCAGCCATAGCATTTTCCAATCTAGATTTCAACCTTAAAAAATTTCTCCTAAAAATCAATTATCCAGTACAAATACGTATGCGTATTTAAGGCTTCTAACTATATGAATAGTAGAATTAGCCCATACAGGAGAACACAGTGACGCTCTTAAATCAAGCTCAAGTAGAGCAACTAAAGGAAATAACTACACAATTGCGACAAGTAAGACAAGAAAAATCTATATGCATAGAAGAAATAGCTGCAAGAACACTCATTAGAGCAGGTGTTTTGCAAGCTTTAGAAGAAGAACGATTTGAAGAATTGCCTGAGCCTATTTTTGTTCAAGGATTCATCCGGCGCTATGGAGATGCTTTAGGACTGGATGGAAATGCTTTATCACATACTCTCATAAGCAATGTAGTCTGCCAAGACTCCAGGAATGAGCAGAATAATTCAGGCAACAAATCAAATACATACATACCTCTTGTTGTTACCTACATTCTCTTATTAGTCGCTGCATCTGCTGGTCTTTTACATACACTTAATCCACCACAAATTACATCTGAATCCCCGACTCCAGAAGTCAATAGTCAACAGTCAATGGTTAGGAATCAGTGAAGAGGAATCAGGGAGTAGGGAGTAGGGAGTGGGGAGTGGGGATGAGGAAGCAGGGGGAGCAGGGGAGGCAGGGGAAGAAAAATTATTGATTAATGACCAATGACCAATGACCAATTGCCATTTTCAAGATATTTGTGGTTTACGCAGATGCCAAGTAGTGGATTGCTCATAAGCGTAAGCTACTTGAAACAGTAGGTCTTCTCGCAGGACATTGCCAATTAGCTGTAATCCTATCGGTAGTCCCTGATCGTCAAAACCACATGGCAAACTTAAACTAGGTAAACCAGCAAGATTCACAGGAATAGTCATCAAGTCAGTTAAATACATGCTCAAGGGGTCGGTAGTTTTTTCCCCTGCTTTGAATGCTGTAGTAGGAGATGTGGGACAAACTAACACATCAACTAAGCCAAAAGCCTTTTCAAAATCTCGCTTAATGAGGGTGCGGACTTTTTGCGCTTTTAGATAGTAAGCGTCATAATAGCCAGCCGAAAGGGCGTAAGTGCCAATCATAATTCGGCGTTTGACTTCTGTACCAAAACCTGTGGCACGGGTACGAGTGTACATCGATAGCAGATTATCGGCATCAGGGGCGCGATAACCATATTTAACGCCATCGTAACGAGCCAGGTTTGCTGATGCTTCTGATGGGGCGATAATGTAGTAGGTGGGTAAGCCGTAGCGAAAGGTGGGACAGGAAATTATATGAATTTCCGCTCCCAAACTTTGTAGTTGATCTACTGCTTTGTTAACAGCTTGTTCTACTACGGAGTCTAAACCTTCACCAAAAGTTTCTTTGATGATACCAATTTTTAGCTGACCTCTGGGTTTGAAGTCTGGTTTGAAGCTGGCGGCGTAGTTGGGAATGGCAACTTTGAGGCTGGTAGAGTCTTTGGGATCGTAACCTGCGATCGCACTTAATAATATCGCAGCATCTTCCACTGTGTTTCCAAATGGCCCAATTTGATCCAAAGATGAAGCGTAAGCCACCAAACCATAACGAGAAACCAAACCATAAGTGGGTTTCATCCCCACTACACCGCAAAAAGATGCAGGTTGCCGAATCGAACCGCCAGTATCAGAACCGAGAGCAACCACACATTCTTGAGCCGCCACCGCCGCCGCAGAACCCCCCGAAGAACCACCAGGAACTCGTGATAAATCCCAAGGATTAGCGGTGACTTGGTAGGCAGAGTTTTCTGTGGAACTACCCATTGCAAACTCATCCAAGTTGGTTTTGCCTACCATTACCGCGCCAGCATCTGCCAGCTTTTGCGTAGCTGTTGATTCATAAGGCGGCACGAAATTTTCTAAAATTCGGGAGGCGCAGGTGGTAGGAATTCCCTTAGTACATAAATTGTCCTTAATCCCAACAGGAATGCCTGCTAGCAGCCCAATTTCTTCTCCCGCAGCGATTTTCGCATCCACAGCACCCGCCTGCTCTAATGCCCGTTCTGCGGTAATACATAAAAAGCTGTGCAATTTCGGCTCTAACGCTTGAATGCGCTCTAAAGCTTCTTGGGTAATTTCAACGGCAGAACGTTCTTTCTTAACCAGCTGTTGGTGCAACTCGCGGATGGATGCCATGATTGCTCTCTTTGTGACTCAAGTCATTGATTTTAGTACATATTGGCCAATATTGGGTATTAGTCATTTGTCATTACAGCACTTCCGCCTGCTATGAGGTACGCACACAGTCTCAAAAGTTAGGATAGGAAAGGGATGTGGGTAAAATTGTGCCTCATAATAGCCGGAAGTGCTGTAGTTATCGAAGAGGACTTGGGGATGGGGAGACAATTCCCCAAGTCGTGCGGCAACGCCCAAGGGTTTAAGACCCCCACCACTTTTTGGTGGACTTGAATCAGGTGGGGTCTGAATCCCCATCTGATTTCCTCCCCTTGT
>NZ_DASQZC010000140.1:0-7433 GCF_035638895.1 Nostoc sp.
TCATGAGAAAAAGTACAAATCTGATGACTTTGATTTCTATGGTCTTTATTTGCCAGATATAAACAAAGTAGTATATCCATCAATCAAGTTTGGCGGTTGCGGTATCAGGACAACGCCGCCTAAATCACCCAATCCTTTTTACTGGTGGGAGGATTTTACAGATTTAACTGAAGTAGCTTCTAAACGAACCTACAAAGAGTTTGGCGTTGATTTAACAACCAGAAAGGTTAACCCAGACTCTAGGATTCATACCAGAAAGGTAGAAAGACCATCAAAAGAAGAACTAGAAAAACTAGTTTGGGAAAAGCCAACTGCACAAATTGGGAGAGATTTTGGCGTGTCTGATAAAGCTGTAGAAAAGTGGTGTAAGGCTTATGGGGTAGAAAAGCCACCCAGAGGATATTGGGTTAAGAGAGCTTATGGAAAAGTAGAAGAACAGTTAATAACCCATGACAAAGGTTGAACTTATGACCACATCTTTAGTTGGGATGAGAGTTCTACTAGCATGATACCCAAAATTTTGGATTCATAGCCAAATCATAGTCAAAATATCAAGCAAGGGACTCAATTTTCCAAGCTTAAAACTCCTCTGGAAACCTGAAACCCTTAACTTTACGTCGGTTATTTCGTCATTCTAAAAAGCCCGTGACGAGGATTGAACTCGTGACCTCACCCTTACCAAGGGTGTAGCCTTGAACCCCAGAAGCCGCGCCTATAAGCACCTTAGCGAGTCCTAGCACAACCTTTAAGACGGGGTTAGGACAGTGAGGGAAATCAAGCCAGTTAATAATAATGGTTCTATTCAGCTAAAGTTTTCCGTGGGCGGTAAACGGTACAGCTTTAACCCTATACCTGGGGGGCAGTTTGCTAATAACAGGGACTTCAAAACGACTCAAGCGATCGCTAGCCAAATACAGAATGATATCCTAGCTAAGAACTTCGACTACACATTAGACCGATACCGATTAACCCCAAAGCAATCTATACAATCCAGTAGCCAAGCCTCAAAGCCTCAAAGACTACTAGAACTGTGGGATTACTGGGTAGATAAACCTCAGCCTTTCAGTAGCTACTAGACAACATCACTACAAAGCCATTAGGCAGCAGATTATTAAGGCTAACCCTGATTTGATGGCTACTATGTGGCTGACCGAATCCAACTTAGGAGCCTCAACTTTTAATCAACGCCTGGGTTATTTGAAAAGATGCTATCGCTGGGCCATATCAAAAAACCTGGTAACTAGTAACCCCTATGACGAACTAAAAACCCGTAGGGTGTGTACTAAGTCGATCAAACCCTTTACTTCCAGAGAGATTAAAGTGATTATCCAGGGCTTTGAAGAGTCCGCCATGCACTACGCGCCTTTTGTTAAGTTTTTACTGGCTACAGGTGTTAGGACATCCGAAGCTATTGGGCTACGTTGGTGTCATGTAGACTTTGACCAAGGGTTTGTAACTATTCAAGAAAGTCTGTCTAGGGATTGGGCAGGTAACGGATATCAGAGGGTTAGAAAGGAGACTAAAACAGGTAGTAACCGACAGCTAGAAATGACTGAAGAGTTAAGGGGCTTACTGTGGTCACTCAAACCCTCCAAAAGCGACCCGGATTCCTTAGTATTTACTACGGTCAAAGGAAAGCCTATAGATGACGGTAACTTCCGAGAGAGATACTGGGTTAAGGTACTGACTAAAGTCGGCGTAGACTACCGAAGACCTTATACGACTAGGCACAGAACTGCTAGTCATGCCATAGACCAAGGCACTCCTGTAACCGGAGTGGCATATTTACTGGGGCATAAAGACACCCGAATGGTTATGCAAACTTACGCTCATCTGGTTAACCAACCCAAGTTACCGGATATGCCTATCGGCTAAACAGGCGTTAGTAGAAATATAGTGCTACCAGAGTTCTAGGATTCAACTTGACTAACTTAGGATATCCAGACCAATATCCGACTTGACATTATTAGGATATACAAAGCATTTTTATGGCAAACAAAAAACTACCTATAACCCTAGATGAACATATCTTTAACAAACTCAAGAAACTGGCTGAATCTAATAGTATCTCTATGGCAGCACAGATCCGATACCTCATATCTGAGGCAACCACGGAAAGACATTGAAGCCCTCAGCGATCGCCAAGAGAAACTACAAAAGTCCCTCGATCGCATTGAGGTAACTCTGGCAGAACAGGAAGCGACTTTGAGCTTCATCGCCCAACATTTGATTAACCAAGATAACTACTAAATACCAAAGGTCTTAAGAAGATGACAAACGATTACCAAAATGCTAAATGGATGGCTGATTTGAAAGCTGAAATGGCTGAGGCACAAGCTATTTTAGATGCTAAGGCTGCTCAAGTTAAGGCTGAGAATGCCAAAGCTATGGCTGAAAAGGTTAAGCGCCAACAAAGTAGCCTCAAAGTTCATGAGTTTAACAACAATGTTATCGAAAAAGGTATCGAACTTGGTTTATTAGACTCTACAAACTATCCTAAAGTCTATGAACGCACAGTGAAAGATTTGGGGGCAGCCAAGGGTCAAGATTTGTTTATCAGAACTGTGGTTGGTCTGTTATCGCATGAGTATACCGGGGTGGAGTCTTCAACCTTCAGAATAGGTAATGGTGGACTTACATGGCGCGGTCAGACCTACAGTAGCCCCCAGGAGTTATACAAAGGAGTCCTGAGTTTACTACATGGGGAACAGGGAGCCGACTTTGATCCTATGGGCGGTGCGGAGTGGTTTTCCGAAGTCCTCAATGGTGTTTTAAGAGGTAGTGAGTCTTTTACAGATCATACTCATGCTGTGTTCTCTAGAAAAGTCCAAGAGTTGGTCAAGCTGGTCGAGTTATCCAAAGTGAATCCCTTGGGTGAACCAGACGCTTCCGAGTTGACCCCCGATGATATGTTCTATATCAACAGTGTGCTTGGTCGAGATTTATAGAGCCAAAGAGTATTTAATATTTCCTTAAAATATCCCCCAGTGGTCTTAGTTGGTCACTGGGGATTCTTTGTGGTTTCTAGGGGGTAGATTAGGTCAGCCTAAAATACCAGAATGATTGTACAAGGGTTAACCCTACTGTATTGAAGGCGATTAAGATAAACTTGTATCCTATCTCCCCCTCTTGATTGGTATGACACCAGATACCACTACTTAGTATCAAGTTGGATCTGACAAAGTATAAGAGTAAGGCAAGAGGGATACACCGATGAAAGTAAGAAGACAGAACGCACAACAAACACTCCGATTATCCACTGATACACAGAAGCAGCTAATAGCTTTAGGGGACAAGAGACAGCAGCCCATCTCAGAGATTATTAGGGATGCGATCGCTGAATACCTTCTGAACAATAACTAACCACTTAACCAACCAAAGGAACAGACAAATGGCTTACACAATCCCCGAAATGCTTAAGATGACCAGGGCTTCTAGTGGAGCTAAGGAGCTAGACCCAATA
The DNA here is from genome assembly GCF_035638895.1 of Nostoc sp. Lineage (GTDB taxonomy): Bacteria > Cyanobacteriota > Cyanobacteriia > Cyanobacteriales > Nostocaceae > Nostoc. The sequence continues at coordinate 3,464 of NZ_DASQZC010000140.1, forward strand.
TTTGATGAGGCTGAGTTCTGGGAGGATCTCTTAAGAGAGTTACCGGATGCCGAGATGATAGCCAAGTACCCTAAGTATATCTCAGAGGATTGGGAATGGGTTAATAAGTTTGAGGAGGAGGATTATGAAGCACTTGGGGCTTTCCTTGATGCCCATAACGCCCGGAAGAAACACCCGGAGAACAACTAGACATCAAATAGGGCAACCAGTAACCAGCTAGTTGCCCCAAAGACCAAAGATTCAAGATAACAGACAGGGCTAAGTGCCCAAGGATTCAAATAACCAGTTCAAATAACAGAAGGAACTAAAGATGACTCTCAATAACCCTAATCAGTCAAACTTTTATTTTATCCCCCTCTCTTTAATGGTATGATACCAGATACCATAACTAGTATAATAATACCTTAGATACTTCTAAAGACCTCTAAAATATCTAATAATATCCTATCTCTCTCTCTGTAATGGTATCATACCAGATACCATAAAATATGATACCAAATAGAAAACCCAGGTATTATCTGGGGATAAGTAGGATAGGATAGGTATTATAGGCTACTCTGATGCGGATAGTTGAGCCTCTATTTTATCTAGTCTGTCTAAAATGGTAACCTGGGTGGCTGGATAACCCCCTAGAGCCTCTTGAATAGCCTCTAGGATTAGTTGGTCCTGAGACTTCCCTGTAATAGCCTTGGCAGATTCTAATAGCCCTTTAACATCTTCGGGAAGTCTAAGTAATGTTGTGTACTTTTTTATAACTGCTTAGTTATATAACTATATATCATCATATCATCTTATCTATAATATGTCAGATTTTATCCTTTGGTATCCGGCTATGGTATCTGGTGTCATACCACCGAGAAGAGGGGGATAGAATAAGGATTCCAGTAAAGCACCAACAATCCATAGATAAAAATCTATACAAATCATAGGACATTTCTATGATTTATTCATCGGTGGTATTATGGTATGACACCATGCAAGAGAGGGGGATAAAAGCAAAACCTAAGTATAGCAAGGGTTTCATATCTAACCTTAGCGATCACCCTAAATCTGACATATTATGGATAACATGGTATCATGGTATCATGGTATCATACCAAGCATAAGTGGGGGATAGGAAGAAAATGTCTAACATGACTTTAAGATTAACTGAAGAACTAGAACAGCAGATCAAGGCAGTTATACAAACAACTGGCACAAGTAAACACCAGTTCATAATAGACGCGATTAAAGACTCATTATCCGGCAAGGTCTACCAGTCCTTAGATGCTGCACAGCAAGTCAAAGAACAGCTAGATGGTAACAGACCCATCACAGAATCCGCCTTAGACATCCAGAACGCACTGGATATGTTACAGGCACAGATCCATAGCCTTAAGAAAGAAAACAGAGACATTAAGGAAGAACTAACCAAGAAAAAAGAGGAACCAGAGCATCAGTTTAAGCCAGGGTATGAGGTAACTAAACAATCAACTGTTAGGTTCTCAATATTATTTGCCAGTAAGTATCACGAGCAATACTGGGGCGAAGATGGTAACAAGCGAAAAGACAAGTACAGATACCACTATGAGCTAGGTATTATAACCAAAGAAGGTAAAACAAAGACTGGTAGGATATCATTCTGGATTATAAATATTAATGTAGAGGATTTAGCACTTAGCCCAGAGGGTCACTTTATCAGCCCATTAGGTACTCTTGGTTATGACCAAGAAGCCTGGGATAAAGAGGAGGAGGAAGTCGCGGCTAATAGAGGCCGAGGTAAAGATCCATACAAATATCGGGCAAGTGAAGATGAGGAAATCATAGGAGATATTGAACTCGGCATTACCCCAGAACACTTACACGAAACCTTTGGCATAGATTACAAAGACTTAGTTAACCGGATAATACTAGATATCTGTATCGATGGAGTCTGGGCGCACTTTGTTAAAGATTCTAATGGTATGTGGAGTAAAACGGGCTACTACCAGACCATTGACTATACATCAAAGGCTAAGGTAACTAACTAATCAGGACAGGGCTACATGGGCAGCCCCTAATAAACCCTCACGGATTCCGTTGAGGGTTTATTTGTTCCCTATCTTTTATGGGGTAACTAAAGGTCAAGCCGGATACCCTTAAGGATTATTTTCTAGGGTTTTTTACATGGGGGATGGTCTTTAGGACTTCATCAATAATATGTAACTGGGCTTCAGTATAGGCATAAGCCTTGTTCTTAAAGTCTCCATTGGGGGATTGCCTGTTTACACGCCTGGGCTTGACTCCATAGGCTGTCACAAATGCTTTGGCAACCCTAACGGCTAACAGGTGGAAGTCGCCTTTAGAGACTACAATGTTTTCTCTGTCCAGATACTCATTGAGGGTTACAAGATCCCTAGACTCCTCTTTGGCATAACCGGATTTAATGGTGTCAGCTATGGTAAGGGTAAAATCATACTTTCTTTTCAATAAATCTCCTAGGTGATCGAGGATCTGCCTCTTACTAAGATTCTCTAATAAAATCGCCTCGACTGGTTCTTTTGTACTTGTAGGAATATTAAGGTAAACTTGCATGATTTTGGTTATCTCTTATTACTTAGCTTTATTAGGTACTTGATTTTACCAAGCTATACTTAATATTAGCCAGGGTTAACCCACTATGTCCACATAGGGTATATAAAAAAGCCTTATCCCATAATCAATAATCCGCTAAAAGTGCATATTTTACTTATGGTACGGCGATCGCCAAGGGACACCAGGGATAACCAAAGGACTAAATAAGTATACAGACACAACCAAAGACCCAAGGACACCCTGATGAACCAGAAGCAACTAGTTATTTATAAAGCATTTACCCCTAAACAGAAATCCATATACCGCCAACTGACCCCTGAGCAAAGACAGAGGCTCCTAAATGTTCTAGAGGCTAAAAAAGCTGCATCTAGGGCACAAAGGAGGGTCAAGTAATGGCTAACAAGAAGCCCAGCGCGGTTGAGATACTACCAGATGATATTAGGGACTTGGTAGATGGTCAGTTAGATAGAGGAGTCCCAGTGCCCCAGATATCCAAATGGCTAGCTACCAGGGGGCATAAGGTAACTTCTAGACAGATTTATGGCTACAAGGCTCAGATGGTTCCCAAGGCTCCCACGGCTACTCCAGTAGGCCAAGACAGCGCAAGCTATGGAGACTACTCAGACCAAGATAAGTTTAAGAGGCTACTGAATATCGCTATGGCTAATGTAGATTATCTCAATGATTTCTTAAAGTCCAGTGGCGATTTAAGTACTGCCAGGGCGCTACGAGAAATGATTGAGACTGCATCGGGGCTTCTGAAGTACCAGCTACAGTACAACCAGCCTGACCCTGTGACTCATGTAACCTTCAATATTGGCTCCCTAGAGGACACACTGGGCACACCTGAGTACACCGATGGGAACTGGGCACACTTCGGTAGCCCAGATGGAAATCTACCCGATGATTAAGGAATCGCCTTAAAATCCCCTCAGAATACCCTAGAATCCCCTAGATTACCCATAGAATCCCTTAGAGATACCAATGCCTCTAGGGGATTTTTGATACCCCTGTAACCCTGCGATCGCCAAGGGTGTCAGTTAGGTAATAACAGATAATCTGGTATTTAACCGCATTGGGACTCTAAGACCACCCGGTGAGTATAAATACTCATGCAGCCATCTAATAACTATTTTGCGATCAGTTGCCTAGTTATGGCTAAAAAGCTCTGATAAACGGGGAAGATTTGAATCATTGCCAAGCGGCTTAAACTGTCTTAAACTTTAGGACAGCATTAGGACGAGTTAAGGTGCTTTAGGACTGCTAGTTTTATCTGTAAAAAGCCCGTGACGAGGATTGAACTCGTGACCTCACCCTTACCAAGGGTGTGCTCTACCACTGAGCCACACGGGCAAAATATAACTTTGGTTTTTTAGTTGTAAGTTACAATGCTGGGAGCTTTGCTCTTAACCCAGTC
>NZ_DASQZC010000141.1:0-2519 GCF_035638895.1 Nostoc sp.
AGACGATGCCTTTGGACACTTTCAATTAGGAAATGTGCTTTTTCGGCAAAAGAAACCACAAGAAGCAATTAGCTCTTATCAAGAAGCCATTCGCCTCCAGCCAAAATATGCTCTCGCTCACAATGCGATGGGTATGGTTTACGCAAGCCAAAGTCGCTGGGAAGAAGCCATTAGTGAATATAAAAAAGCTCTAGAAATTAATCCTAATTATGGCGAGGGACTGACTAATTTTGCACTGGCATTGTGGCAAACAAATAAAAAAGACGAGGCTCTATCTTCTTTAGAAAAAGCTTTAAATATCTTCAAAGAGCAGAATAGAGGTGAGAAAGTTAACCAAGTAGAACGAATCCTGCGAGAGATAAAAACTGCTGATGATCCGAGTGTTTCATGAAAATCACATTATTCCTTGGATAAAAGCAAAATACAATGTAAAGTTGCGGTTAGCCAGACACACTCAATAAGATGAAGAGTTGCTGGCGATCCGCTTTCTGCCTGCTTTGTCATAAATGCGATATTGAAATTGTAAAATTATGGGTTTAAAAAATCCGCTTTTGCCACCAATGAGTATTTTGAATTTCTTGCTCAATCTTTCTAATTTCATGTTGTAAAATTTTTACTTCATCTAACATTGATTTTTTGGTGAAAATTTTTATTGCTTCTTGAAAATCTGTAATCGCTTTCTTTGTATTTCCCTTATCGTTAAGCATATAGCCACGCTCGACATAGGCATCAGCATAATCAGGATCAATCTTGAGGACTTGACTATAATCTGTAATAGCTCCTTGTTTATCTCCCTTTTCACTTTTGATATAACCTCGGTTAAAATAAGCATCAGTACATTTGGGCTGCATCTTGATGACTTGGGAGTAGTCTGCAATTGCACGCTCGTAACTTTCTAGAGCTGCATAAACATCGCCTCACTTAAAATAAGCATCTGTAGATTTAGGATTACTCTGGATTAAATAATTTAAATATACAACTGCATTACTATAATCTCCTAGTCCAATGTAAGCATCAATAAGATGAAAATAGGTATTAATATCTTCAGGGTTAATCTTAATTACTAGAATAAAATCTTCAACAGCTTTTTTATAGTTTTCTAAATCTAAATAAATACAACCACGTATAAAATAAGCTTCAACACACCCAGAATTCATCTCAATGACTTTGGTGTAGTCTGCAACTGCGCTTTGGTAATCGTTTAGTTCCAAACACATCTTACCCCGCATAAAGTAAATGTCGGCATCGTTAGGATCGAGACTAATACATTGAGTCAAGTCTAAAGCCGCCCTTTTGTAGTTACCTTGTGCAGCTAAAATATGTGCTCGATTCCTATAGGCATCAGTATAATCAGAATCTAGTTGAATGGTTTGGGTATAGTCTGAGATGGCTCCTTGATAGTCACCCATATCAGAACGAATACATCCCCTAAAAAAATAAGCATCGATACATTTAGGATTGATTGTCATAGCTTGAGTAAAATCTTCAATAGCTTCCTCATAATATCCATTTTGAAGTCTTTCTACTCCTCGATAGCAAAAATCTTCATCGCTTTTGAATACATCTAAAACGCCTCCAATACCCCTAGCTACTTCTCCGAATAAAAATCCTATACCCTTGGCTGCATTCTTGACTGTTTCCTCACCCTTTGCTCCAGCAAATACACCACTAGCTACAAGCAAAGGGACAGCTAAGGGAAGACTTGCAGCACCCAAAGCAACACCTGCTGCAAGTGCTGCACCTCCTCCTAAAACAGCTCCTGTTCGATTGTTCTGAGCAGAACCATCTTCAGAATAAGTTTGAAGTACCTCAATACCATCAAAAATTTCTGCTAAGTTTTCCCAACTCATTTTTAGTACCTATATATTTTTGCTTTTATTTTCATTGATAACGATTTTTCGGCTTGCTGATTGCAAGTATCAATTAGTCTCACACAAAAGCGCAAAAACCGTTGTTTAGTCATATCGAAAAATGTAAATTCATACTCTGATTCAGTAACGCCAATTTTGAGGTTAAATAAATTTTTGACAACCCTTAAGAATTAACTTAAGTTAATTAAAAAATGATTTACTGTAATTTATTACACAATAAGTTATTGTTTCAACAGTGACAATACTTAAAATTTTGTTATTTTGAATGCTTTTAAAGGTTCATGTACCATTTTGGGATAGAAACACCACTACAATAAAAGTCAGATAAACTCCCGGTTAAAGCCTATGACTCGCCTATCGGCATTAACTTTACCCGATCACACTCAGTTACCAGACTCAGATGGTACATTCGTGAAAAATCTTCAGGAGCATCCGCAAAGCATTTTAATTACAGATTCAATTAAACCTGTTTTAGAGCAACTTTATCCTAACGGTCAATATTGTATCGGACAAGATTCTGGTATCTACTGGCGATTGACTGATCCTCCAGAGAAAGGGGCTGAAGCACCAGACTGGTTTTATGTACCTAATGTACCACCGACCCTTGACGGTAAAATGCGGCGTTCTTATGTGCTGTGGAAGGAGTAT
>NZ_DASQZC010000142.1:0-10728 GCF_035638895.1 Nostoc sp.
AAAAGACGCGGTAGTTTTTTTGAGCGAGTGCATTTTGAGCGACTTGAACAAAGATCACAATCGTATTTATCAAATTGTATTTTAACTACTGGATTGTTATGGCTATCGACAGTTGTACGCCAGGACTTACTTTGTTTACCCATTGGGCAATCAACATTCTTGCTCTCGTCATGCTTTTATTAATCGCTGACGAAATTCTAAAAGTACTGAATAATCAAATTCTGAGTTATTTAATTCCACTGAGAGTCTATTTCATTAGCCCGTTGGGCAGCTTGTGCGATGCCTTCGGCAAGGGCTTCGCCCAAGGCAGCTGGATAATGACTCAATTGCATCATTTAACAATTTTCCTCTCAGGTCAAATATATTCATGACTTCGTGTAGCCGTCAGACTGAAGTCTGCGGCTACACAAAGTAAGCCTGCATAAACAGGCTTTATTTTCTGCTAAACTCTGCACTTTAGCTCAAGCCGCTTCCCGCAGTTGTGGTTGTGACGGCACACTCACTTCTGGAAACGAAAGCGAGAGTTGTTCGGCTTGAGGGACTGCGGCTTGCTGCAAAACTTGAACTTCGATATTCACGCTCACTAAATAACTACCTGTATCAGCACCAACCGCTTCAGCAATTAATTTGGCAATGTCTGGGCGTTTGGCAGTCAAAGGGTCACGTAAAATACACCGATCCCATTCATGCTTGGCAGTCGGATTGAGGTTGAGAATGTAATGCTTCATCATCGAACTAACCCTTGAATCCATCTTCCAGAAGGTTTTCACAGAGCCGTTATACATTTAGCTAGGCTTTGTGAACGCTATCTCTATTATAGTATATTTGTACTAAATTGGGTGATATTTGAGTGAGAAAGTAGGGAATATAGACCATTGCTAGGAGCGCACACAATACGGTTCGGATAAGATCCCCCCGCCTGTGGCGACCCCCTTTTTAAGGGGTAAAGGAGGAAATTAGCCCGCCAATTAGATCGGGGGGTTGGGGGGATTTTTCGCTCGGTGGGCAAAGCCAACGCCACATTTATCTATTTCCTTTCTTCGCAAATTTGGTAGGGGGTATGAATCCCCAATCTCTAATTCCCGAAAATCTGCCCATAGGTAATTTCTAACATCAAGCTACTACAACTATCCTTACAAAAGAACCCCTAATTTTTATATAAATCGCTATATGGTAGATATCTATATCATTAACTTATTTGTGATTGGTCTACTTCTGTTGATGGTCACATTAGGGTCAGGTTGGATTTCTCGTTTACCTCTTTCTTTTGCCCTTATCTATCTAGTAGTTGGTATTTTGCTAGGCCCTTACGCCTTTGGGCTGATTCAATTACGTCGAGATGAAGTTTTTAATGCCGAAGTGCTGGAAAAAATAACAGAACTTGTAGTAATTATTTCTGTGTTTGGCTGCGGCTTAAAAATTATTCGTCCTATAAGGTTGGGGGGTTGGGATATTACGGCGCGATTGATTGGATTTCTGATGCCAATTTCAATTTTTGCTCTGGCTGCTGTGGGTAAATTGTTTTTAGGAATGAATTGGGGAGAAGCGATTTTATTAGGAGCAATTCTCGCACCAACAGATCCAGTATTAGCATCAGAGGTACAACTGACCGATATAAACGACCAAGATGAGTTGAGATTTGGTTTAACTTCTGAAGGTGGGTTAAATGATGCTTTAGCTTTTCCCTTCGTTTATTTTGGTCTTCATGCATTAGAAGATGATAACTGGGGCAACTGGTTTAAACGGTGGATTGCGATTGATTTAATTTGGGAGATTACAGCTGGCATTGTTATGGGATTTGTTGTAGCAAAATCTCTAGTTTGGATTGAAAAAAGAATTCAAAAACGCCGTCGTGCCGATGAGTTAATGGAAGATTTTATTGCTATCAGCACAATTCTAATAACTTATTCCTTAACAGAAATGGTAAATGGCTATGGATTTTTGGCAGTATTTGTAGCTGGGTTAGTTGTCCAACGCAGTTACAGAAATCCTGATAAACCGCTAGCACAGTTGGAATTTGTCGAGCAAATTGAAAAACTGCTGGAAGTTGGAACAATTTTACTATTGGGATCAATATTATTATTGCAGCCAATGCTCAACTATGCTATGCAATCTTTATTAGTGATAATTCTATTATTCTTCATAATCCGACCTGTAGGAGTTTGGATTAGCACAATAGGCAAGCGTCCTGTAGAATCACACCGCCGAAGCATGCACCCAGGAACTAGGTGGTTATTTGGATGGTTTGGTATTCGCGGTGTCGGCTCTTTATATTATCTCGCTTATGCGTTTGGTCATGGCTTAAAAGGTGAACCTGCTGAACAAATTGCTTGGATAACTTACACTACTATTGTAGCTTCTGTGATTATACATGGCATTAGTGCAACTCCATTAATGAAGTGGTATGAGCGCAATATTGTTAGTCGGAGAAACGCTACCCCTCCCGCTACAATAGATGAATTTGAGTAAAAGCAATTTTTGTTTGTAGAGTGTTTTATGCCAAAGGCTAATGCACCTTAAATTCTTGATGGTGCGTTACGCTAAATCGATAACACACCCTACAATTTAATTTTCTAAACCTGATGACTTAAAATCGGATAGATGCTTTGAATTCTACTCCCCAACTATAGTAAGGAAAGGGTTGGGGCTTAGGTCTATATTTCCTATTTACCTATTACCTTTTCAATGACTTCTTTCGCTTTTTCACCAAAACTTTCTGGAGGATTTTGTTCTTGTTCGGCCTTCAAATTCCTTTCGTAAGTTTTCTCTATAGTAGTAAGGTTTTTTGAATCTTTTATTGCTTGCTCATAAGCTTCTTCTCGTTCTTCTTCTTGAACGCCAACACCAGGGTCAAATTCGTTAGCACGATTAACTTTTTCTTCAGAATTTGGTTTATACTCTGGCGGTATTAGCTTTAATTCTTCAAAAGTAGTTGCATAACTAGCTTGCTGAACGAAAATCAAAGAACCTGACAAGCTAATGAAAATAATTAAACCAACGACCAAAAAGCTTGAACGTAACGCTTGCTTTAAAGTTAATAAAAATTTTTGCACAAAAAAACGCTCCTGTTTTTATTTTATGAGCCGTAGTGATGTATAAATATATTCAATATTTCAGGCTCACAGGCATCCTAGTTGTTTACGTACAGTTTTTCCTTCTATCGTAAGGTATATTAATTTTTACCTATAGTAGGGGCGTACATCTGTACGCCCCTACCTATGTATCTTTATCTAAATTTTTCGTGAAATCGGATGAAATTTTCACCTAATGTGCTTAACCCAAGCGTATTAAGCTATGACCAATTGTGATTAATTTTAATTCCTCGGCTTTGCATTACCTCTTCAAATAAATCTGTTGGTAGTGCTTCTTCCACAGCAAAAACACCTGGTTTCTTAAGTTTACCTTCTAGCAATAATTGGGCAATACTACCTGTACCGCAACCAGAAGCCACGGCTGTATTTTCATGCACAACAGTTGAGCAATAAACGGCAGTTTCACCATCTTTTTGCCCTGTAACTTCTGAACGAACTGCTACACCAATTCCACTAAAATTATTAGTGACATCTGTCATCGAATGGCTGACATGAGACAGAAACTCAATCATGTAACGGCGCTGCATTAACCACTTGGGAAAAACATGTGCCGCAATCCAAGTTAAATGATTGTAAAAATCGGGAACAGAGCCAAACTTAGTAATTACAGTTTTTACAGATGGGAAAGCTTTGGGCAGTGTAAAGGTTTCTGGCATATCAAACCAGTAAACTCCGGTGCGTCCATAAGGAGGTGGAAAATCAACTAATTCTCTTTCACTATAAGGCTTGATTATCTTCCATTTTCCATCTATCCAAGTCTCAAAAGGATACTGCAACCCAAGAAAAGTTGTCCGCATCACTGTAATGCCAGCACCGCCAGAACCGGAAACTAAATAACTTAAATGGATCTTTTCTGGTTTATCAAATTGTTCAACACCTTGACGTACCATGCTGTTAGAAATACCAGGAAAAATACCAGTATTAATAATTGCTGTCACTCCAGCAGCAGCAGCTTGTTCACTAAAATTGAGAGCTTTGCTGGTATAAGAACGATGGTCACTGACATCTACATAATTAACGCCTTGAGCAATACAGGTTTCAAGAACATTAGTGTCTCGATAGTGAAATGGGCCAGCACAGTGGATAACTAAGTTAGAGTTTGCGATCGCATCTTGCAATTTGTCAACTTCTGCCAAGTCCAATACCAAAAACTGCACTTGTCCTCCAGAAGACAAGCTAACAGCCTTCCCAAACTCCGCAGAACGTCCAGTAATCGTAATTTGAGCCTGCGTATGGGTAGCGAGATCCTGAGCAACACTGCTACCAATACGCCCCCGTCCACCAAGAATTAAAACGCTGTCTGTCATTACTCCAGATTAGCAAAACTAACCTTATTTCATCAGTTTTCTGTCCCCTTTGTCATCAGTTACAAGTATGAATTGCTTGCCAACGAAGGAGGACTTTTTAATTACTGGTATTTGATAAGTTATTGCGCCTCAATTTGCCTGACTACCGTCAGCGCCGAATAACTCACCCCAGCAGTACCTTCGCCGGGATGGGTGGAATCACCAACTAGCCACAAATTCTGGATGGGTGTACGATTGGCGAATCCAAAGGGGCCAAAGGTAGGAATTCTTTGACCAATACCGCCTACTATACCGCGATCGCGGGCTGTAAAATGAGCAAAGGTGCGGGGTGTTGCCGCTTCTTGATGAATAATCGTTTCTGGTTTGAGATAAAAGTATTGGGCAAGACGAGCGATCGCTTCTTGGGTAAACTTTTCTTTTAGTCCTTCATAATCATCAGTCTGCCACCACTGTGCAGGATCGACAAATGAAGAAGCAATAATTGTCGCTTTCCCCTCCGGTGCGCGACCATCTCCAGGATGACTAACGGAAACAAACAGGGAATTATTCTCGCCAATGGGGCCATTGACATCGTACAGAAATTGCAGGTGGGGAGGGCATTCAGGCGGAATCGCGCTGGCATCTACACCCAAATACACCACAAACGCGCCCGATGCTTGGGGTAGTTTTTCCACCCGATTTTTATATCCAGATGGCGCTTGTTCTCCCAATAACTGCACCAAATTTTGCACGGTGACATTGCTAACTATGTGGTCGGCAGCTTCTGTCCAGACTTCGCCAGTTTTCTGATTTCTAATGACTACAGCAGTAGCTTTACCGTTCTCTACTTTGATTTGTTCTACAGTGTGGCGCATCAACAATTTGCCGCCATCTCTTTCTAAGGATTGTACCAGGCGATCGCTTAATACTTGCATACTTCCCTGGAGGTGAAACAATCCTTGAGGCAGTTGGGATACACTCAACGCTGTGGCAGCATAAAGTAATGCTGTCTGTTCTGCATCCACCTGGGAGTATAGCTTTAGTTGCAAATCCAAAAAAGTTCTCAATCGTTGGTCATTTCCCAGCCCACATAGCCGTAAAGCATCTCCTACCGTAAATAAAGTGAAGGGGACGGTAATTAATGTACTGGGACGCACCGCTTGCGCTAGTTGCCACAAATCCCATAAATTACGTGGTGGTAGCACCGGATCGCGTCCTTGAAATTCCCAACTGGCATCAAATAAAGTTGCCATCAATTGCCAAAACGGTTCGCTACCAGGGAACTGTTTTTGTCGTTCCTCTTGCCATTTCTCTTGGTCGCGCCAGATATTAATCGGTGTGCTTTCCCCAGGTAAATAGACTGCACAAGCAGGATCGCAAGGCGTTGCTTGTGGTAAATCTATTGACAATTCTGAGAAAATGCGGTGGTGAATTCCCCCTGGTTCCAACCCCGCCACCTGAGTTGCGCCCACATCAAAGGTAAATCCCTGCCGTTTAAACGTCGAAGCACAGCCTCCGGGGACGAGAGCCTGATCCAAAATTAAGACGCTGTAACCTTTATGAGCTAATAATGCTCCAGCAGTCAGTCCACCTATTCCTGCACCGATAACAACATGAGACTTACTTTTGTCAAGAGTAATGCTGGACATTGATTAGATTCTTTAAAATTCTTAATACTTTTACTTATAATTTTACCTTAATGTCTAAGTTGAATGGGGTCGAAGGATGCGATTTCTCCAGTTAAGTCCAATAGAGACCTAACCCCCAACCCCCCTTAAAAAGCTTGTCATTACCAACATCTTTTAAAGTGAGGTAAGGGTGTAATAGAGTCAGAGTATGAAGTTGAAAAATTTCACAGACCTCAATGCTTGGGCAGTTGAGCAATGGGAAGATGCTGAGTTGGGGGATAGTCGTCGCACATAAAGAGCGATCGCTCTTTGTGTGCAGCGCCGCTAATCCCGAAGCCAGTCTGCCAAATATCATGTCAGGTTGGAATGAAGTCAGAGCAGCCTACAGATTATTTGCAGAAGAAGAAGTGACTCATAGTGAGTTAATTAAGCCACATACAGCAGCAACAAAAGCGATGCCTGCGGCGGGCTACGCCTACGCAAAAAATAGTTCTGGCTCAGTCGTCCTATTTATCCAAGACACATCAGAACTAGATTACACATCGGCACTTTACGGACTGAATACCGTGATTCACTAATCAACGAATCGCAATCTCTCCGATTCAGAGAGCGACAGACTTGAAGGAAAGTTCAAGGCAGGGAGAGGTTTGTCAAACTCACTCACGTTAAATTATTTACTTACTCTATATATTGGTCTAACCTGACGATAAGTATTAAGTAAGCTCAGAAATTTATTACCATCAAAATTTATCGGGTCAACTTTTTTACCAGAACGATCTACTAAATGGTGCGTAGTGATGCGATCGTCTGGGACTTGACTTTGAGCAATTAACCAAGCAAGAGAATTATATTGAGCTTCCGTGTAGCCGCTATGGGTTTGTTGGCTGCTAGCGTCATAACCATCTGGCGGTGTTTCTAAAGAAACATGATAAGCAAAATTATTCACAGACGCAGGCAAATTTGGATTAGTCTGCACAGTTTCCACTCCCTGTGGAGTCTCAAATACTGAGTTAGCTGCACCAAAAGCCCGCTTTTCTGGCGGTACTAGATAAACCACCGTTCCGTCTAACTTAATTAAAGCGTGGTAACTTGCTTGTACACTTTCATCACTATGGGCTACTTGAAAGAAATTAATGGCGCTAGAAGCAGAATAACCAGTTTCATGGAGGACGATAATTGGTTGGTTGTTGAGAGGAACGCCGTTAGCATCTTGGGCGTAACGTTCTCCGTAGTTAGTTGGGTTAACCGCGACAACTTGATAATTAGGTCTATACTGTGCAAAAGCTTGAGTGGTTACATACCTTGCTACAGGCTTGTTAATCTTGACTGGGGACTTGATAACATTTTGAGATTTCTTCTCTGGCTCTTTCGCTGATTGAAATTGCGCCTGGGGATATTGACTGAAAGCTGTAACCTGTGGATTGGATGCACGGGATGTTGTCGGATTATTTTGTAATTTTGTCGCTCGTCCAATTAGCAGCACTACAATTAAAGACATGAACATCAGCGAGATTAGTAGCACCCTAGTCGCCCAGTCTTTAAACCTCATGTTTCTAATACCCGTAAAACGGTAGATTTTAATTTATAGCTAAACTGGCGTGTCAGTTGTAGAGGCGCACTTCTGTAAACCCCTACCACTTATGGTATCCAAATAATAATCGCTATAACACCTTAATTCTAGTCAAATATACCTTTGTAATCCCTGTAATAGTGCTGTTACGAGCTAACTACTAGCAGCTTAGAAAGATATTACCCTTTAGCTTCTAACCTGGCTCGAAGATAGGTCAAAATTGCCTGCGTTCCCTGTTCAACAATTTCAGGCGGCGGCGAGCTTAATTGTGGATTGTTCTTCAGGTATAGCCTTGTCATATTGGAGAGTTGACAGATTTCTAGCGGCAGGCTGCTGAGTTGATTGTTAGAGAGGTATAGCCATGTCAAATTGGAGAGTTGGCTGATTTCTGGCGGCAGGCTGCTGAGTTGATTGTTATCGAGGGATAGCTCAGTCAAGTTGGAGAGTTGGCTGATTTCTGACGGCAGGCTGCTGATTTGATTGTTATGAAGGTATAGCGTTGTCAAGCTGGAGAGTTGGCAGACTTCTGGCGGCAGGCTGCTGAGTTGATTGTTATTGAGGGATAACCATGTCAAATTGGAGAGTTGGCTGATTTCTGGCATCAGACTGCTGAGTTGATTGTTATCGAGGAGTAGCTTAGTCAAGTTGGAGAGTTGGCTGATTTCTGGCGGCAGGCTGCTAAGTTGATTGTTATTGAGATATAGGGTTGTCAAGTTGGAGAGTTGGCTGATTTCTGGTGGCAGGCTGTTAAGTTGATTGTTATGGAGGTTTAGAAAAGTCAAGTTGGAGAGTTGGCTAAATTCTGGCGGCAGGCTGCTGAGTTGATTGTTATTGAGGGATAGCCTTGTCAAGTTGGAGAGTTGGCAGATTTCTGGCGGCAGGCTGCTGAGTTGATTGTTATTGAGGGATAGCTTCGTTGCGTTTTCCCTGGCAGTTTGTTCAATAATTTGCACCAGTTCTTCGTTTGTCATCTGCAAACCTCACCAACTCTGTAGCGATATTTACCAGAATAGTGTATCGCAGGTTATGGAGAGTGGGGCTAGATTAATGTGTTCTATCTGCGTAAAAACGGCTGTAATATTTAAATTAGTGGGGTGCGTAGGACGCAGTACTTGCCGTAAGCATCGCTACCCTCGCAATAACATTCACTCATTCACGAATATAAAAGACTCGTTAACGGAGTTCAAAGACTCGTTAACGGAGCTAAAAGACTCATTAATGGAGTTCAAAGCCTCATTAATGGAGTTCAAAGACTCGTTAACGGAGCTAAAAGACTCATTAACGGAGTTCAAAGCCTCATTAATGAAGTTCAAAGACTCGTTAACGGAGTTCAAAGCCTCATTAATGGAGTTCAAAGCCTCATTAATGAAGTTCAAAGACTCGTTAACGGAGTTCAAAGCCTCATTAATGGAGTTCAAAGGTGCCTTACGCTTTCGCGCTAACACAACGATCGCTTTATAATTGCGATCGCAGCTATAAAACAAATCCATAAGTACGATTACAAAGTGGACTAAGGAAAACAGCCAATACTTGTTAAGCAATGGTGGGAGTGGACTGTCAAAAGAGGCGATACCTACGGTGAGCTACGCTAACACCAAAAGATAAACGGGAGAATTGACAATGGTCAGCAATCTTAAAGAACTAATTGATCAGCCAGAATTGCGCTATACTGACGACCCAGAGGAAAGGTTTATTAGCAGTGGCGTAAGTTGGGAGAGCTATGAATCGCTACTAGTCAAACTAGAAAACAACTCTCATTACCGTGTTACTTATTTAGATGGAATATTAGAGATAGTGTCGCCATCAATCAGGCATGAAAAAATCAAAACGAATTTAGGGATGCTATTAGAGCGTTTCTTTTACAGCAAACGTATTCGTTTTGTACCTATGGGAAGTTCTACTTTTAGAAACAAAGCAAGAAAAGCAGGTGCGGAACCAGACGAATGTTACTGCATAGGTGAAGAGAAAAGTGTACCGGACTTAGCCATAGAAGTAGTTCTCACCAGTGGCAACATAAGTAAATTGGAAATCTACCGAAGATTAGGAGTTGCAGAAGTTTGGTTTTGGGAGAGAAACCAGTTTAAGCTATACCATCTACGGGACACTTCCCAGGAAGATCAAGCCACTGTTTACACTGATACCTATGGGTATGAGCAAATAACAACAAGTGAGATACTGCCAGGATTAAACATTTCCTTGCTAGAGCAATGCATTACAATTTCAGATTCAATTCAGGCTGTTGATGAATTTGAACAGGGGCTAAAAGCGAACAATGAGTAAAACATATAGCGCCGCGAACGCTCAACTTCTGGGTGTCCAGTCTCAACACACTGAAATACTCAATAACCACACTGCTGATTTTCCAACTTAAATCAGATATCAGGGAAATTTTGCGGATACTGCACGATCATATTTGTTGAATAACCAAAAGGGCTAGCCCTAAGTATTTATCCCAATTCTCTTGATGGAGAAACAGTTTCGTGAGTTTGAGAAGATGGTTTATTCAAGAAGAAATTCCAAATTCTTTGAATAGCTATTATCAGAAAACCAATCACAATCACTCCTGCTACCACTGGTAAAGCCAGTGCAAGCACAGACAGTCCGATTGCAATGAGTAATTCAATAGTTGACACAACTGGATTGGTTAATCCACCAGAAACGCCAGTAGAACTTATCCGCAATATATTTGTTAATCCCTGAGTTAATCCTGCGGTTCCACCACCAGCAACTAAAGCTAACGTCCATTGGGCCAGTGGATTCATCTCTGGAGCAACAGATGCTGTGACGATTGTCCCGGCGATAAATGCCGCAGGAGTAGCTACAATATCCAGCAGATGATCCAACCAAGGAATGTAATAACCAGTAATTTCCAGAAAACAAGCGACTGCAAAGACAATTACAGCTTGAGGTGTTTCCACCCAATCAAAGTTAGTCGGCAAATCTAAATGTCCAAAAACTGAAGCCACACTCAATGCTAGCAGTGGTACAAATACTCGAAAGCCAGCCGCCGCGCTCAAACTAATCCCCAGTAATAATTCAATAAATGTATTTAGATTGAACAAAGAATTTAAATCCATAGTAAGACTCAAGTTATACTCCTGTGTTTTTTCCATCTTTGAGCTGAACGGAGTAACAACTCTAAGCTGTGATTC
>NZ_DASQZC010000143.1:0-12717 GCF_035638895.1 Nostoc sp.
CCCTCTTCTGTCACTCTCCGAAAACATTTGTCATTTCTGACTTCCAGAGCCTTTGTACAGGAAGCGATCGCCAGATTTTTTCCTAATAACAAATACAAGACCAATTTTTTTCTAATAGTATAGCTTGTATTGATTGCCTCATGGGGGTTCTAGCGATCGCCCTCCCGGAGAGTGACAGAAGAGGGGTATTGAGGTCTAAGAAGTTGCGGACTGTAATTTTTCTAATCGTGCCAGCACTTCTGAACTATGAATGTTTGGGTTGACTTTGACAAAAGTCTCGCGCAAGACGCCCTGAGGATCGATGATAAAACTGTGGCGCATAGATAAGAAGCCGAGCCACGAACCGTAAGCTTTACTCACTGAACCATCAGTGTCAGCCAACAGAGGGAATTTTAGCCCCTCTGAATCACAAAATTCGGCGTGAGAATCAATATCATCAGCACTTACGCCAATAATCTGGGCATTTTTTTCCAGGTATTGGGGTAAGTCTTGCTGAAAACGGCGAGCCTCTATAGTACAACCAGAGGTGAAGTCTTTAGGATAAAAGTAGAGAACTAGCCACTTACCGCGCAAGTCAGAGAGGGAAATTTTGCCATTACCTGTATTGGTTGGCAAAGTAAACTCTGGTGCGGGTTGATTAATTGCAGGAAGTTTACCACCAAGGGCGTTAGCAGCAGGGGTAAAATTCAGCCAGCTGATAAGAGAAATACAGCTGGCAAATAATATGCTTAAAAAAGTGCGGCGGGAAATCATGGTGCAAACCAGAATTACAACTTTACACAAGTTTACAATTCTTGGTTGCTGCTAATCTCACTTTAAATCAGATTCGGGTGGGGTATCTGTGCTTTCGATGTATTGGCTATCTAACAGAAAGGCTCCCCTAGTGAAGCGAATACCCCAATATCCACCAGGTCTGCGGTCAATGACTATACCCTCTTCGCCAAGGTGAATTACATCGGGCGGGCGTAGCATGGGCATGGGTTCAGCAGTTTTGACGTAGGGCGGTAGTGCCACAACCCTGACTTTACTACCAATTGCGAATTCTTTAGACATTTTAATCAAGCTAGGAGTTTTGAATTAACTCATAACTCATAACCAGCTTGAAAGTCTACTAAATTGGGCATGGGATTAAAGAAGAAGTCAGAATTCAGCTATTCTGAATTTAGGAGTCAGCAATCTTGACGCTCTGGTGCGAGACGCTGCGCTATCCACCAGTCACACAAAATTCATTCTGTTAGCGGTAGCGGGGCGTTTAGCCCATTCTGACTTTTGAGTTTTGACTTTTGACTTCCCCGGAGGGGCTGACTCCTGAATTCTGTTTCGATAAATAGGGAAAGGGAAAGGGGAAAAATTTCATCCCCTTTCCGCATCTTCTGCAAGAAGTCTATTAATTTTTGATTATGGAAAACAATGCTTAGACATAAGTCAAGTTAGCTATTTTTTGAAAAATTATTAGGGAACTCCAAAAAATAAATTATCCAATTTCTGGGCTTCACTACGACTTTCCCGTAGCCTAAAGCAATGGGATATTTTGTCCCTTATTAGGGATTGCCTTGTTGACGACGCGAAGGAGCATTTTGACGGAATTGCTCTATTTTTTGGCGCTGTTCAGGGGTTAAGACTGCTTGAATCTGTTGTTTTTCAGATTCCCGGATTTGTCGGATTTGGGTTTTCTGTGCTTCAGTCAGATTTAAGTCAGCATAACCACGCTTTCCTTGACGTTGACCTGGTTGCCGTTGATCTTGACCAGCTTGGCGTTGAGCCTGACGTGCTTGTTTCGCCGCCTCTAACTTGGCCTTTTGTTCTGGCGTGAAAACTGCCTCCATTTTGGTGCGGCTATCGCGCTTAATTGCTTGGATTTGGGTTTTTTGGGCATCTGTTAGACCCAATTCTTTCCAAGGGCCTTTTTCTTTTTGTGGAGTTTGTGCAAGTAACACGGGTGAAGGAGAGGCTGTTTGGGCATTAACAGCGAAGGAGGTAGCAGTTAAAGTTAGAGCGATGGCTCCAGCGAGTAGAGATAATGCTTTGAGTTTCATTACTTGTCTGATGGGTTTTTCCTGGTTGGATGCCACTATCATAAGAATTTCTTTTTAGTAATTACATGAGGATAAAGTCATGGTTTTACCCATGACTTTAGTCATGATTGAATTCAGACAAACATGATTAACAATAAATAGTTAGGAGTTAGGAAGGAGGGAAAATTTTATTATGATTAATTTATAAATCCTTGTTGAGCTTATTACATAATTTTTATACTAAACACTGTATTTACTCTTAAGTCTTTAAGTAAGCTAACGAAAATTTTAAATGGTAGAGGCTACCATTTAAATATGCAAAACTCTTAACTTCTAATTCCTAACTCCTAATTTCCAACTTTTAACTCATTTATAACTGGAGCAACGTGGCTAATGAGTCGTCCAATTCCAATTAAGAAACATCCTTTTCCGTCTCTACTTTATCTAGAGTGGACATTACTGGCGATCACCGCATTGATAGCCTTTATACCACCTCCGTTAAAGCATTTTCGTCCTAAGCCTCTAGAACTATCAATTTGTGGCGCATTTCCAGACTTGTCAGTTTGTAGCATATTACCAGAACTATCAATTTATAGTCTGATTATTTTTGCAGCAATGGGCTTAAAATTACCAAGAAATAACCAGAAAAATAAGATAATATACACAAGCATTGAAATTGTATTAATTTTAATAATTGGACTTTTTGGGGAAAGATTTGCTCGTTTATTTCCGTTTCTATACATAATTTTAGTAACTCGTAGTTGTTTGATTTTTCAGTTAAATGGGCGTTTATTCGTTACAGGTTTATCATTTTGCTTATTTTTAGTTACTACACAACTAAAATATCAGTTATTCAATTTTCAAGCATCACCACAAGCACAAGAACGATATCGATTTTTAATTTTGAATTCGTCGCTGGTATTTGGCTTAAGTTTGGTTTTTGTGTTGTTGATGATGAATGCAGTATTGTCTGAACGGCAAAGTCGAGAAAAGCTAGCGATCGCTAATGAAAAACTGCGCCGATATGCCATGCAAATTGAAAATCAAGCTACCTTAGAAGAACGCAACCGCATTGCTCGTGAAATTCATGATTCGTTAGGACATTCTCTAACTGCTTTAAATCTGCAATTAGAAACCGCTTTAAAACTATGGCAAGCTAACCCAGGCAAGGCTGAAACATTTCTAGCAACAGCAAAGGAATTAGGCTCAAAAGCGCTAAAAGATGTCCGCGAATCTGTTTCTACTATGCGTTTGAATCCCTTACAAGAACAATCTTTAGAACGTGCGATCGCTAGTCTTTCAGAAGACTTTCATCGCTCAAATGGTATTTTACCAATTTATCAAATAAATCTGCAATATCCTCTACCACCTGAAATAAACACTGCTATTTACCGGATTACTCAAGAATCTTTGACAAATATATCTAAATATGCTTATGCCACTGAAGTTAAACTGGGACTGGCTACGACTAGAGACAATTTGCGATTGATAATTAAAGATAATGGTAGAGGTTTTCATTTAGGGCAAAATACTACAGGTTTTGGACTTCATAGTATGCGCGATCGCACTTTAGCACTTGGAGGCGAGTTTAATATTAATAGCGCTCCTGGTTCTGGTTGCAAAATTACAGTTAATATTCCCTTAACGAGGTTGACATAATGATTAAAGTGCTGCTGGTAGATGACCAAGGTTTAATTCGTCAAGGATTAAGAGCGTTATTAGAATTAGAACCAGATTTAGAGATAGTAGGAGAAGCAGAAAACGGTGAACAGGCGATTAATTTAGTTGCTGAATTTCAGCCAGATGTAGTATTGCTAGATATCAGAATGCCCATTATGGATGGAGTTGCAGCGACACGAGAAATTCAAAAACGTTTTGCCAAAACTAAAATATTAGTACTGACGACTTTTGATGATGATGAATATGTATCAGCAGCATTGCAAAATGGGGCAATGGGTTATTTATTGAAAGATACACCCTCAGAAGAATTAGCTGTTGCTATTCGTGCCGTTTATAAAGGATATACTCAATTAGGCCCAGGTATAGTTAAAAAGCTATTAACCCAGTTTTCTAATGGTACACCAACCCAATCACAGCCTGTACCATCTAGTTTAGCTGAACTCACTCCGAGAGAAAAAGAGGTTTTGCGGCTAATAGCTACAGGCGCTAGTAACCGAGAAATTGCTCAGGAACTCTACATTTCTGAAGGGACGGTAAAAAATCATGTTACGAATATTTTAAACAGATTAAATCTGCGCGATCGGACTCAAGCTGCGATTTGGGCAAATACGTATTTATCCTATTTGAATGAATCAAGTTAAATAATTCGTAATTCATCACGGTTATTTAAATAAATCCAAGCATTCATTTTTTAAAACGCCTTTTGTGACTTTGATGTTTCTAAATGACTTAGCGATCACTTCTTCGCAAGATATATTAATTTGTGATTGATTTAGAGTAATCAAATCTTGAATTGAAGCACCATATATAATTTCTGATACGCCACTCCAAACACAAGCAGTTGCACACATGGGACAAGGTTCGCCAGTTGTATATATGCTATAACCTTCTAAAGAAAGGTTTTTAAGTTTAGCTGTTAAACTACGAATGGCGTTAATTTCGGCATGGGCTGATGGATTGTTGTCTCTGTTAACAGTGTTATGAGCTAAGGCAACGACTTCGTTATCTTTAACAATCACAGCACCATAAGGCGCATCTCCTTTTTTTGCTTCTGCCAAAGCTAAACGCATAAAATATTCTGGGTTCATATAAGCTGAGATTAACATAACGATAATGATTAATAATATCGTATTTCTAATGTTATAACTAAGAATTAAAATTAGTTAATGGTCGAATATGTTACTGAGCAGACAAGAAACAGAATTTTACTTAAAAGACCTGGAGACACCAAGAGGTAAAGCGATTAATTTAACGCTTGCCGCTATGGTGCTAATATCATCAGGAATTTTTGTGGCAGAAACTTATAATATTCCTGATTCTGTGCGGTTTCAATTGCATTTAGTCGATACTGCGATCGTTATTATCTTTGCGGTGGAATATTCACTCCGTTTGTGGAGTGCGGAAAACAAAATTAAGTATATTTTTAGCTTCTATTCGATTATTGACTTAATGGCAATTTTGCCTTTCTTTCTAGGAATGGTAGATATCAGCTTTATCCGCCTACTGCGATGGTTTCGGATTTTACGATTAATCAGATTTATCGATAGGAAATTTCTATTCGCTACTATCAGCACCGAAGATGGAATGATTTTTGCGCGAATATTATTTACATTATTTGCAATTGTTTTTATTTATTCTGGCTTAATTTATCAAGTAGAGCATCCGGTTAATCCTCAAAATTACGGTACATTTTTAGATGCTTTTTATTACTCTGTTGTCACAATGACAACTGTGGGATTTGGCGATGTTGTTCCAATTTCGGAATTAGGGCGCTTGCTAACAGTCCTGATGATTTTTACAGGAATTGCGCTGATTCCTTGGCAAGTGGGAGATTTAATTAAGCGAGTGGTTAAAACTGCTAATCAGGTAGAAACAGCTTGTTCAGGTTGTGGTTTGGCTTTCCATGATCTAGATGCTGGGTTTTGTAAAAGGTGCGGGACTAAGTTACCTAGTCGCAGGGTTGATTCAGAGAGTCGCCATTGCTGAAGAGGAAAACATACATCCACCTTGGATTAGTGATTTGGTGCGCTACGAAAAAACATGGCTGTTGGCTAATGAACCTACTAGCCGCTTAATTGTGTGTTGGTATAGCGAGTGCAGAGGGTATGAAGCGCCAAGTAAGGATTGCAATTTGGTTTCGGTTCTCAAAGCGAGCGCAACTGCGGCATATTGTGCGTAGTTTACCGCCGCAGGCATCGCTATAGCCTGTTAATTACCAGGTAGTTCACGGTAAAATAATCTTTCTCTGGCGATCGCTCAGGAAAGTGATAATAATCAATGTCTAACCTCAACCTCATTTCCGAATATAAAAGCTTTGGTGGCAAACTCGGCTTTTACAGCCATTCTTCCTCAACCTGTAACGGTGAAATGCGGTTTGCTGTCTATCAACCACCACAAGCAACTCAAAAACCTGTACCGATTCTCTATTTCCTCTCTGGGTTAAGTTCCACAGAAGAGAATTTTATGGTTAAGGCGGGAGTGCAGCGCTTTGCATCTGAGTACGGTTTGATATTGGTTGCACCAGATACAAGTCCGCGTAATACTGGTATTGCAGGTGAGGATGATGACTGGGACTTTGGCACAGGTGCGGGCTTTTATGTTGATGCTACAGAGGAACCGTGGCGTAAAAAATACCAAATGTATAGTTATGTCGTCCAAGAATTACCTGCTTTAATTACCGCAAATTTCCCTACACAACCTGAAAAACAAGGTATTTTCGGTCATTCGATGGGGGGACATGGGGCGCTTGTCTGTGCAATGAGAAATCCAGAACTTTACAAATCAGTATCAGCTTTTGCACCTATCACTGCACCTATGCGTTGTCCTTGGGGTCAAAAGGCTTTGGGTGGTTATCTTGGCAACAATCAAGAAAGTTGGCGTGATTATGATGCTAGTGAATTAGTCAAAAAAGTAGGATATCACAGTTCGATTCTCATTGACCAAGGGACTGCTGATAAATTCTTAGCAGAACAATTACTACCAGAGGTGTTTGAGCAAGCTTGTGCAGATGTTAACCAGCCGCTAAACTTGCGTTACCAAGAAGGCTATGACCACAGTTATTATTTCATCGCCAGTTTTATTGAAGATCATATCCGCCACCATGCGTTAGCGTAGCTTACCGTAGGTATAACTTTATTAATTACAGTAGTTTTCATTGATTTAAACCCTATATTTCTATTTTGATTTTTGAACAAGACTACGAGAAATATAATGGTGTAAAAGTCAACAAAAATAATGTAATATCATCAGGTTCGGGTGATAACTTTTAATAAAATCTATCAATCTAGATTGGGTTGTAGCAATATGTCTATAGGGTTATGGCAGTCAAACCAAATATTTGCGGTGCTTTGTTTGGTTGCACTTTGCTTAACCAAAGCTACAATTTTTTACAAAGCCAAGCGTATTAGGCGATCATTAGTGAAACGGCGATACATGACAGATATATAATTGGTTAAACTTTGTTTTTGAGCAAATAAATATGAGTGTTTTTGACCATTCCCAGTATCGAAAAGATTATATTATCCTCTTAATAATTTGGCTAATAGCACTAGCTATAGATAGAGTTTGGTTTTTCTTAGATGACTCTATTCCAGCCTATGATCAAAGCGCACATTTAGCTACAGCATTACATCATTATAAGATTTTTCAAAACTTCAATATCTTCTCAGGAGATTGGTGGTTATCTCTGTGGCAATTAACTCCAAGTTATCGCGCTCCTTTTGTATACATTTGCACTGTCCCATTTTTGATGTTGTTTGGACGTGGATATGAACAAGCGAGTTTGGTGAACTTGTTGTATACTGCAATGATTATAGTTTCAGTATATTATTTAGGCAATTTTTTATTTCACAATCGAAAAACTAGCATAACTGCCAGTATCTTTTGTGTGTTATTTCCTATTTTGGGAGTTATTCGGACAGATTATTTAATAGATTATGGTTTGACAGCACTTGTTACAGTAACTTTTACAGTTTTGACGATTTGGAAAGATAGCTATATTGGGTTTTTGTCATGGGGGCTAACTATCGTATTGGGCGTTGGAATAGGTTTAATCTTGTTGGCGAAACCTACAGGTTTTATTTTTATTTTAGTTCCTAGTATTTGTGCATTAATTAGTTTTATTAGAAAACGTAGATTTATCAAGCTAATTCAAGCTTGCTCATCTTTGATAATAGCTTGGTTAATTTGTAGTTTTTGGTATGGCTTAAATTGGTTAACAATTATTACATCGGCATTAAGCGCTAACCAAGTTGGAAAAAGGGAGGGTGATCCTTCTCCCACAACGATTGCTGGATGGTTATACTATCCACAAATGATCCCAGAAACCGTTGGTTTACCAATATTATGTATGAGTATTGGCATTTTATTGGTTTATCTGATTAAATATAAATTTACTACTAATTTAATTTCAGCAAATGTCCATAAATCGGCTCGAATTTGGTTATTAGTTACCTTAGTAAGTAGCTATATAATTTGTTCTTTGGGCACAAATAAAGATATTAGATTTGTTCTGCCATGTTTTCCGATAATTAGTTTAATATTGGCGGATTTATTCAATTTAATTGAAAATATATATTTTGATAGACTAAGATTAGCCACACTAGTATTAAGTTGCATAGTATTACTAAATAATTTGTTTCCATTACCCCTAATTCAAGCATGGGGTGGTAGACATTTACCTAATAATGATGCTAAAGAATATCCTCTGGAGAAACTGATACACAAAATCACCGAAACAAATTTATATTTAAGGTCGAATTTAGGGGTAATTCCTATTTCTACACCGCAGATAAATGAATATACTTTAAATTATTTTGGGGCATTAGCAGATTTTCGCGTATCTGGCAGAAAATTGACAACCAAATTATCTCAGATAGAGCAAGATTTACAATATTTTTGTTGGTATATTACTAGGGATAATGAACCATATAGACCCGGAGAAAGTGGAGAGACTAAACGAAAATTCAAATCTTTAGTCGAATCTTCTACTGAGTTGAAATTACAGGACGATTGGATATTACCTCATGGAGATAAAATGCGATTATATAGTTGCAAAAATCCTCCTGTAACTGTTGAAAAAATAAATAATAGCGAGTCTGTAATTAGTTTAGAAAAAGTAGCGATTTCTCAGCAATTAATTTTAGATAAAAACAACCCTGTAAACTATGAAATAACAGGTTCATGGGATGATTTGCAGAATGGTATATTACTGTTAAGATGGCAAAATAGCCAATCATCTTGGTATCACGATCATGCCATTGGCTTGGGTAATTTATACTGTGGCATCAAATGTCATCCCAAAGGAACTTTCCGGGTGAAAGAAGCCTTAGCTACATTTATTCCTAAAACACTACCACTAGGGAAATATCAGCTATCAGCACTATATTTGGATAGAAGAAACAACAAAACCACATCTTTAAATATTCCAGATATTACTGTAAATGTGACAGATGTCGGAACAGTAGAAAAATCGCCAGCTTTAGATTTAGTTACTCGAACTTCACAGCTAGCCCAAGAATTACAACAGGGTAAAATAAATAATATATTTGTGCAGATAGGTCATTTCAATCAATACGATCCTACTCAAGATTATTTAAAACAAATTGATTTCGCGGCTAATTATTATCTGCAAACAGAGCCAAATAACTTAAATTGGCGTTACACCTTAGTCTTATCACAACTTTTACAGCGCCAAGTCCCAGAATTAATCCAAAATTTGAAAGAATTAACTAAATATGATGCTCAAAATCCTTACACATGGATTTATTTAGCTTTTGTTTCTTTATATAATTTTCAACCTGCACAAGCTGAACAAAATTTAGCGATCGCAGAACAATTAAAATCAGATATACCAGAATTAAAAACTTTAAAAACTGTAACAAATATTATGAAATTTTTGCCACTACAATGGTTTGCTACCAAGGAATAGGAGGAGAAATCGCATATGGTAGCATATTTTTCCACTTTATCACCCACAGACTCGTATCGCCTTCATACCGTCCTAGAAGCGATAAGATCAAAAATAAATTCATACTGTGTTTATGGCAACCCAACTCAGTGAAGCCAAATCCCAAACTGAACTGGTAATCTCTTGGGAAGCCTTACCCAAGGATTTTAAACTAGAGGATGAACCAGTGGAGAATACAGGTCAGCCACTTTTGGCTGGTGCTTTGCGTGAAAGCTTAGAAATCAGTGGATTCATCCAACCCCAGATGTTGATAGCTTCCAACTTTGGTCTTTGTGCGACAGTCAACGGGCAATTTATCGCCAAAGCACCTGACTGGGTTTATGTGCCATCGGTTAATCAAGTTGTGGGTAATCGCAAAAGTTATACACCCAATTTAGAAGGAGGTATCCCAGCGATCGCCATCGAATTTCTATCCGATACTGAGGGTGGGGAATATTCGGTAAAGCGAGCTTATCCACCAGGCAAATGGTTTTTCTACGAGCAAATTTTGCAGATTCCCATCTACATAATTTTTGAACCAGATGGCGGTTTATTAGAATATTATCAACTGGAAGATAAACGTTATGAGTTAAAGCAACCTGACGAAAATGGTCGTCATTGGATTGATGTAATGGGCTTATTTTTGGGAACTTGGCAAGGAACAAAAGAAGCACGAACTGGCTATTGGTTGCGCTGGTGGGATCAAGCTGGTAATTTATTACCGTGGGCTGTAGAACAGATTGAACAAGAACGCCAACGCGCTGAACAAGAACACCAACGTGCCGAACAAGAACGCCAACGCGCTGAACAAGAACGCCAACAAAAAGAACGATTGATTGCTTATTTGCAATCTCAGGGTATTGACCCGAATAATTTGCCTCCATTCGAGTAGAAACTAAAAACCACCTTTTTGTAGGGGTAATTCATTAATTACCTCTACAAAAATCATGTAATTTTGCAAAACAAATTAGTTTGCCAATTAAGCAACAATATAAGGCAAGTCAATCGCAGCTACACGGCCAGCGTCTACCAAGGCTTGGTATACCATCACCGTTACCTCAGCGCGTGTAGCATCGCGGGTAGGATTGAGTTGTTTGACGTTCGGGTGATTGACGATAATCCCCTTGTCTATAGCTTTTACTACCTCATCCTTGGCATATTCAGGAATCTTTGCTTGGTCATCAAAAGCTTTGATAGATGCTGTACCATCAGCAGACAACCCCAATCCATTCACCAGGGAGACAATCACTTGCACGCGCTGGATATTTTTGTTGGGGGCAAAGGTATTGTCAGGAAAACCAGAGAGAAATGAACCTTGATACGCCTGCTGAATTACTTTCGATGCCCAGAAGTCTGCTGGTACATCTTTGAATTTGATCGTGGGGCGGTTTAGCGGTGGATTGAAAGCTTTTACCAGTAGTGCGGCGTATTGTGCCCGTGTCATTGTAGCATCTGGTTTAAATGTGCGATCGGGAAAACCATTAACTATTCCTAACTTGACTAATTCCCGAATAAAGCCACCTGCCCAATGATTCTTAATATCGCTTAATTCTATAGTGGGCGTGGGAGTTGGTGTCGTAGTGGGAGTGGGAGTTGGAATGGGAATGGGAATGGGAATGGGAATGGGAATGGGAGTTGGTGTTGGTGTGGCAATGGGTGTGGGTGTCGGAACCGAATTATCTGCAAACTCTACGTTTCCTGTGACTTTAGACGTATCTATTTTATTTCCCACAGAAACCAGCTTGTTGGAACTGGCATTTTGCAAATTAAATTTACCGTTATTGCGTAGAGTGTTGCCTCCTAAGTTATTGGTACTGCCGATATCCGGTAGGGCAGTTCCGATTACTGTGATACCATCGTCAGTGTTATTTTCGCAGACATTGTTACGCAATACAGGACGAGCGCTGCCAGAGATGACAATTCCAGAACGGTTTTCGTAAAGTTTGTTATCTCGAAGGGTAGGTGATGCAGTATCACTAATGGCAATACCAAAACCTGTTTTTAAGCAGGTATTATCTTGAATTTGACCTTTGGAATTTTTAGCGATCGCAATTCCATTGGCTGCATTCTCACTGAACACATTACCTAGAATAACTGGATTAGCCTCACCTGTAGCAAAAACTCCCTCCCGCTTACATTTGGTGAAGGTGCTATTGGCAACAGTAGGAGCAGTTGATTCAATCCAGACACCACTACCACGGCTAGCTAAATTTGTTACAGTCACTCCCCGCACTTCGGCTTTATCCAGTAGCACAAATGTGACATTCTGAGCAGCAAAAGTACGGCTCAAATAGCTACCACTCCCTTCAATTAAAATACCATTGCCTTTATTGGTTTCATTACCCACCACTGTCACTCCAGATGGAACCGTTAGCGGAAAGCCTTCACCGCTAGCAGCATTGTAATTACCTTCTGCTAGTTGAATCTTGGTGTTATCTGTAGATACCTTGAGGGCTTGCGTAATAGTTTTGAATGGGGCTTGTTGGCTACCAAGGTTGGTATCTTTGCCTGATACTGGATTTACATAAAAAGTCTGAGCCATATTATACTTCCAAAAAATACATAGCTATCTTAGCGCTAACCATAAAAGTAAGTAGCTTTTGATGCATTAAGTAACTTAAAGTACTTTTCACTGCAAGGTTAAAAATTTATGCAAATGCTTTTAGGGTTCACTACTACTCGACCAACCCAAAATTGCTGAGTCCTGAGTTCTGGGGTGGATGAATCCAGTTCTGAGGTGGATGAACGGAGTTCCGAGGTGGATGAATCCAGTTCCGAGGTGGATGAATCCAGTTCTGAGGTGGATGAACGGAGTTCTGAGGTGGATGAACGGAGTTCTGAGGTGGATGAACGGAGTTCTGAGGTGGATGAACGGAGTTCTGAGGTGGATGAATCCAGTTCTGAGGTGGATGAATCCAGTTCCGAGGTGAATGTACAAGATTTTAACCTCCTCCTACTTAAGAACAGCCTACCTCAACTGGATTCTGACTTCTGACTCCTGAATTCTGTTCGATAAAATCTTTTGTTTTTCTCAGCGTTCTCTGAGCCTTTGCAGTTAAAGAGTAATTATTTTAA
>NZ_DASQZC010000144.1:0-8046 GCF_035638895.1 Nostoc sp.
GATTCCTATGGTCGGCTAATTGCTAAGAATATCTTCGGAGTAAATCACCAGCACTTTTTCAACTATCGCCTAGATTTTGATGTCGATGGACAGGCTAATGCTGTGATGGAAATGAATGTGAAAGCTTTGCCAATGGATGAGAAAAATCCTTTAGGAAATGCGATCGCAATTACAGAAACCCCATTAACAAAAGAAACGGCTGCTGTCCGCGATTTGGATATGAAAAGTAGCCGGGAATGGATGATTAGCGCAGATAAGAAAAATATGCTAGGGGCTGCACCTGGATATATGCTGATGCCTGGTGGAAACTCCATATTTTTCCCTGTGGAAGGCTCAAACATCCGTCAAAAGGCAGAATTTGCGACTCACCACGTTTGGGTAACAAAATATAAACCTGTTGAACTCTACGCTGGCGGTGATTATCCAAACCAAACTCAACCAGGACAGGGTTTACCTAAATATATTGCAGACGATGAATCCTTGATGGGTGAAGATATCGTGCTGTGGTACACAATGGGCGTGACTCATGTTCCGCGATCGGAAGATTGGCCTGTGATGCCTGTTCACCGAGTTGGCTTTAAGCTAATCCCTAGAGGATTCTTTAGCCGTAATCCAGCGATTAATTTACCAGAGTAAAATATTCGTTTTTTAAAGTTTCCTTGGATCAGTTTTTTCGTAATCTGTAAACCTGTAACTTGAATGCTGATAAGCTTATGTAGGTCAAATACTAGCAGTTTTCATTCATAGGATAGCTCATGAATTTTCCAGAAATTAATATTCCCGGTGATGGCACATTGCACGCTCGTTTAATTACTTCCTTGGGTGAAATTATAGTTCTTTTGGAGGAAGACAAAACCCCCAACACCGTCAAAAACTTTGTAGGTTTAGCAACCGGGGCAATCGACTGGAAAGACCCTAAGACAGGTCAATCTCAGAAAGGGACTCCTGCCTACGATGGAGTTCGCTTTCACCGAGTCATCCCTGATTTTATGATTCAGTGTGGCGATCCCCTGGCTCGTTATCCTGATATGGCCAACCGATGGGGTACTGGTGGCCCGGGATATCAATTTGAAGATGAATTTCATCCTGAATTGAAACACTCTAGTGCCGGTATTCTCTCAATGGCAAATGCAGGACGCGGTACTAATGGTTCGCAATGGTTCATTACAGAAGGGCCAACACCTCATCTTGACCGCAAACACAGTGTTTTTGGTAAAGTTGTCGAAGGTATGGATATAGTCAACCGCATCGCCAATGTGCCTACGACTAGAGATCGTCCGAATCAAGACGTAGTGTTAGAAAAAGTAGAAATTTTTCGGCAGTAATTAATACCTCTTTAGGTTAATTTCTATTCCCTTGAATGAAGAAATAGCGCTAGTGTTATTCCCGCATTTTTTCCTTGTTTAAGGAGGGTTAGTGGGAATATTAATACAACCGGATTCTTTACAAACATCCTTTTAAAGGATGTTTGTAATTTTGGAGAAGTTGTACATAAATTTTCTAAATTTATTGGTGATGGTTAACACACCGCCCAAAATTAAAAACAAATTTGCCGAAAAATTAAGATTTATTTTAAAAAAGCAACAGTAATATTGTTAAATTCAGAAGCTAGATTCTAATCAGGAACAAGGTTTGAGCGATGCCTACCCCTACACAGCGCAGCTAAAATCCTTACAAGTCTTCACTTCATCAGGGATACAACTTTTGAGACAATCAGAAACGATTTAATAATAATCAAGCACTTATAGTCCACTCTTATCGGACTCCGTGTTATTTCTATTGAAAAGGGAGAACACAAACATGAAATTGGCTTACTGGATGTATGCAGGCCCAGCCCACATCGGCACTCTGCGAATCGCTAGCTCTTTTAAAAATGTCCATGCGATCATGCACGCCCCCATTGGCGATGACTACTTTAACGTCATGCGCTCCATGCTATCGCGCGAGAGGGATTTCACTCCGGTAACAACCAGTGTCGTCGATCGCAACGTTTTGGCACGCGGCTCCCAAGAGAAGGTGGTAGATAACATCATCCGCAAGGATGCCGAGGAACACCCAGATTTGATTGTGTTAACTCCCACCTGCACCTCCAGCATTTTGCAAGAAGACCTGCACAACTTTGTCGAACGGGCGCAATTGGAAGCGAAAGGAGACGTAATGCTGGCGGATGTGAACCACTACCGCTACAACGAACTGCAAGCCGCCGATCGCACTTTGGATCAAATCGTCCAATACTACATTGAAAAAGCCCGGAAGCGGGGCGAATTGCCTGAAGGCAAAACAGCAAAGCCCTCGGTAAATATTATCGGTACTACTACCCTTGGTTTCCACAACAATCACGACTGCACCGAACTGAAACGGCTGATGGCTGACTTAGGGATTGAGGTAAATACCTTAATTCCCGAAGGTGCTTCGGTGAATGACTTGAAAAAGATGTCCCAAGCTTGGTTTAACCTGGTGCCTTACCGTGAACTCGGTTTGACCACAGCACGTTACCTGGAAGAACAATTCGGCACACCTTATATAGACATTACTCCAATGGGTGTAGTGGAAACTGCCCGTTGTATTCGCAAAATTCAGCAGGTTATTAACGCTCAAGGTGCAGAAGCTGACTACGAAAACTTCATCAATGAGCAAACCTTGCATGTCTCTCAGGCTGCTTGGTTCTCCCGTTCTATTGACTGTCAAAACTTGACTGGCAAAAAAGCTGTAGTCTTTGGTGATAATACTCACGCCGCCGCCATTACCAAGATTCTGGCGCGAGAAATGGGGATTCATGTTGTTTGGGCTGGAACCTACTGTAAATATGATGCAGACTGGTTCCGCGAACAGGTTAGCGAGTATTGCGATGAAGTGCTAATTTCCGAAGATCATGGTGAAATTGGGGATGCGATCGCTCGTGTCGAACCCTCTGCGATTTTCGGCACCCAAATGGAACGCCACGTTGGTAAGCGTTTAGATATTCCCTGCGGCGTAATTGCTGCACCAATCCACGTCCAAAACTTCCCCATTGGTTACAAACCATTTATGGGTTACGAAGGCACTAATCAGATTACAGATTTGATCTACAATTCCTTCACTTTGGGAATGGAAGATCACCTGTTAGAAATCTTCGGTGGTCACGATACCAAAGAAGTAATTACTAGAGGAATTTCTGCTGATTCTGATTTGAATTGGACAAAAGATGGTCAAGCAGAATTGAATAAAATTCCGGGATTTGTTCGCGGTAAAGTGAAGCGTAATACTGAAAAATTTGCCCGCGATCGCGGTTTCAAAGAAATCAACGCTGAGGTGTTGTACGCCGCGAAGGAAGCTGTTGGTGCGTAGGTTAACGGGCTAGCAATTTTTAATAATAAAGGGCATATCTTAAATGAATGCCTTTTATTATTACTTATTCTGATTTCAGCAAACGAATAAAGCCAGCTTGTTCATGGTAGGACTCAGTTGTAATAAATTAGCCCATCTCGATGTATCTATAAAGACTTTATTCGCTAATTTTTAACTGCTGCTGTAAAGTTTGCCGGAGATATTTATCGTGGTTTTTCTTAACTCTTTAATTTCTCTTTGTGCAGTTCTGTTTAAAATAGAATAGGTGCTTCCCCTAAAGCTCAATTTATAAGTTACTGGTGGTGTCATTATTCCAGCCGATTGGGCATTAGAATCAGCGTAAACAAAATAAGTACATCCCCTAAAGCTCAATTTATGGGTTACTAATGGTAGAGTTACTCCATTTGATTTGGCATCAAGGTCAGCACGATAAGAAGCCCCACGGTAGATTAAGTTATAATCTGGTTCAGATTTGAGAACTGGCTGTTGCAGATATTGTATTTTTCTATTGCCTACCTTGCTTATGTAGTATTCGTAGCTTGTACTGATAAGAATAAGACTTAATAGTAGAACTAAAATCTGCCAAGGAGCTAACATTAAACCCAAAATCAAGCTGATAGCTGCAAATACAGCTACTAAATGTGAGATTTCATTATTAGTCTTTTTTAATAAAAAATAGCTAATGATGAAACAAGCAGACGGTATACTCAAAAAGTATAAAGCCATATTTCCTACATTCGGAACTAAAAGCAAAGGGTTTATAAAGCAGATTGAACTTGTTTGGAAAGTTGTTGTCTATTTTACCGCCAATCAGCTTTTGAAGTTACCGTGCTACTTGAGTAAAAGTGTTACGTCGAAGTATCTGTATTAGGCTTGATCGCAAAATAAAGATAACAGTCAAGGCTATCTCAAAGTTTTCTTAGCACATCTTTGGAGCGACGTTAAAGAATTCTGTCAAGTGAGCGTTTTTGTCTTGATTCATCAGAGATGTCACATCCCAAACATGAGGTGTGGTAACAGATGGATGCTTAGTGTACAGTTTTTGCTGAATGTAGATGAAGATATTACCTTATAGCGATCGCTGCTGCAACCCCTCTAGCGATCGCACTCCTTAACAGAAAAATTTACTGATAAATAAAAATTAATAGCGAACAAATATCACAATACAAAGTTATTACTTCGGGGATCTAATAGGCAGAATAGTCTACTAGAGTCCGAACCGATGTGTCTCCCATAACGAGGTAAAAAAAGAATCATAAAACCCTCGCAATCTCTCTTATAGAAAAAAAGCAGATGCATGTTAATGTTTTAATCTCATTGACTTACCTTCGTGCCTTTTCCTATGCATCTGCACTATTTACACCCCCAACACCTTGAAGAATTAGTCAAGAGTAGTGGTATAGACTTACACCTAGTGCAACTCAATTTTAGGTCACTCCAAGGCGTAACTGCTTATGAGTATCTATTGATTTCTGAGCTACTCCCTCGCACCAATACCGGAATGGTGAAACCTGAATGGTTGCAGCGTTATGCTCATATTACTGAAGGTGGTTGGTGGTGTTCTGGGCTAGACCCTTTGAATAATTGGCAAATGATGGAATGGGGATGCTTTAAGCCAAATCAACCCCGACAGAATCACAATGGTAAGTCCATCAAATACGAGCATCCGCCTAGCACACCAACACGGGTGTTTTGTTTGCGGGTAACGCTGCAAGTGTGGCAGCAAGTTGCTGGACGTTACAATCTGGTCATGCCTGACAATATCACCATTACTGCTGATGGTGAAGCTCAAGGCTTTTGGCAATGGGTGATGCAACATAACATTCCCCTGATTCTCTGCGAGGGTGTGAAGAAAGCAGCCACACTGTTGACGCAAGGATATGTAGCTATTGCCATTCCCGGAATTACCAGTGGTTATCGGGTTGTTAAAGATGAATTTGGCAAAGTTACCCGTCGTCAGCTAATTCCTGACTTAGCAGCGTTTGCAATTACAAAGCGTAGCTTTTATATTTGCTTTGATTTTGAAACTCAACCTAAAACAATTGCTGCTGTAAATAATGCCATTTCTCAAATTGGTTGTTTATTCCAGCAAAAAAATTGCACTGTTAAAATTATCGAACTTCCAGGAATCGAAAAAGGAGTTGATGAGTTTATCGTTGCGAAAGGTGCAAATAGTTTCGAGAAAGTTTATCGGCAAAGCGTTGACTTAGAAATTTATCTTGCTCAAACCAAACCTCACACTGAGTTAACTATTCCTGCTGCACTCACCTTAAATCGCCCTTATATAGGTGAAATACCTTTCCCCACTTCTGGATTAGTAGGAGTCAAATCAGCAAAAGGAACAGGTAAAACTACAGCACTGCAAGCCGTTGTTCAGCAAGCAAAAATTAAAAATCAACCTGTTTTGTTAATTACTCACAGAATCCTATTAGGAAGATTTTTGTGTGAAAAAATTGGTATTCAATGGGGAACACATAAAGAAGATACAAACAAAAGGATTGATAAAACACTTACCCCCGCTCCTCCCATCCTCCGCTCACTCTCACCTCAGCAATCTCTTGGTTTGTGCGTTGATTCTATTTGGAAACTTAACCCGGAAAATTGGCGGGGAGCAATAGTAATTCTGGATGAAGTAGAGCAGTCTTTGTGGCATCTATTAAATAGTAATACTTGTAAACACAAACGTGTAAAAATATTAAAATTATTCCAACAACTAATTTCCACAGTTTTAACAACTGGAGGCTTAGTAATTGCCCAAGATGCTGATTTATCAGATGTGTCACTTGAATATTTACAGGGATTGGCAGGAATTAAATTAACCCCTTGGGTAGTTCTCAACCAATGGAAGCCTCAACATGGTTGGGACGTAACTTTTTATGATTCGCCGAACCCAACACCGCTAATTCATCAATTGGAATTGGATTTATTTGCTGGACGTAAATGTTATGTTACTACCGATAGTCGCGCTGGGCGTTACAGTTGTGAAACAATTGAACGTTATCTGAAAGAGCGGTTACAAAAATTACGACGGCAATTTCCTAAAACCTTAGTAGTTAGTAGCCACACTACAAACACACCTGGCCACGAAGCGGTTGATTTTATCGCAGCTATCAATCAAAAAATCTCTGAATATGACGGCGTTTTTGTCACCCCTAGCCTTGGTACGGGAATTAGTATTGATGTCCAACATTTCGACAGAGTTTATGGCATTTTTCAAGGCGTAATTCCTGACTCGGAAGCAAGACAAGCATTAGCAAGAGTGCGGGATGATGTGCCGCGTGTTGTCTGGTGCGCGAAACGAGGTATTGGCTTAATTGGTAGTGGTAGTACAAATTATCGCTTGCTATCTGATTGGTATCAAGAAAATCAAAAAGAAAACTTAGCTTTGCTTAGTCCACTACATAAAATAGATGTGGATTTACCTTTAGTTCATGACCCGATTCATTTGCGAACTTGGGCTAAGTTGTCTGCACGGGTAAATGCCTCTATCCGCCTCTACCGTCAATCGATGCAAGATGGTTTAATTGCTGATGGACATCAAATTCAAATGCGGAGTAACGCTGTTCACAATAATATTATTCGAGATTTACGCCTTGCGTTTTTGGCAACTGATGCTGATGATTTAACTACACGCAAAAGATTAATTTTAGAAATTGTCAAAGTTCAAAAAGATTGGGCACAAAGCCGTCAAAAAGCTAAAGAAATTAAACGCAAAATTAAAGATATTAAGCAGCAAAATCAACTATCTGTGGCAACTGCTGTAGCTAATGCTAAAGATATCGATTATGTAGAATATGAGGAGCTATTAGTAAAGCATTCTCTGACTGATGGAGAACGCAACCAAATTAATAAATATGTTCTCAGACAAAGGTATGGTTTAGAAGTTACTCCTTGGCTAAAATTGCAGGATGACCACGCATATTATCGTCAACTGTTAATTCATTATTATTTAACTCACGAAAGCGAGTATTTTCACGTCAGAGATCAGCAAGAATGGCATCAGCAATTGTCTTGGGGT
Organism: Nostoc sp.; assembly: GCF_035638895.1. Classification (GTDB taxonomy): domain Bacteria; phylum Cyanobacteriota; class Cyanobacteriia; order Cyanobacteriales; family Nostocaceae; genus Nostoc. The sequence goes on from NZ_DASQZC010000144.1 coordinate 7,346, forward strand.
GAAGGGAAAGTTTTTCTCCCAGATTTAAAAACTTACACGCTTAAAGTTGAGGCGATGAGAGCTTTGGGAATGCTTCAGTTTCTCGAAGCAGAACGAGAATTTACTGAGAGTAATCCAGATTTAATATTGCTGAAAAATATTGTTTTTCAGCACAGTAAGCATATTAAAAGAGCGCTTGGTATTAACTTAATAGGGGAGAAAGAGCAGATTTCGGCAATCAAAATACTCAGCCGACTGTTAAATTTGTTAGGCTTGAAACTAAAGCGGGTAAATGAGGTTTATCAAATCGACCTAGAAACGCTTTATGATGGCAGAGAGAAAATATTTGCAGTTTGGCATCAACGGGATGAGTTGATGTTGGCTCATGTTAAGAGTGTTGGCTATGAGTTGCCTGATTATTCTTCAGACTGGAAGCTTGAAATTATCCAAACCAAGGCTTATGCCACAGTAGCCAATATCCTTGACAGCTAAGATAAAGCGAAACGGCGTGTCTAAAGATAGCCAAGCATTAGTTATACAATTAGCCTAATTTCTAATTTGCCTTCACCCGCGCCTGCTTCACCATCGCAATTAGAGTTTGATGGGCATCTTCCGCATCTGCTAAAACATGATCAAACTGAATGCGAACTGACACAGCTTCCCCATTCACTTGCGCTGTTAAATCCATACCTTGTGCATCAATTGACAGTATTTGTGCTGCA
>NZ_DASQZC010000145.1:0-2342 GCF_035638895.1 Nostoc sp.
TAAAGTAGAATGCGCTCCCGATGGACTCAAAGCTCAACCCGAACTGTGTAAAGCCGCAAAAATTGAAGGCTTCCCCACTTGGATCATCAATGGTAAAAGCTATAGTGGAGTCCAAAACTTAGAGGAACTAGCGAAAGTTTCCGGTTACACGGGCCCTCGTAACTTTAAGTATTTCAAGTAATTGACCTAGTCCTACGGTATAGTTTAGACCCAGTCAACTGGATGAATACAGCAAAGTCTGTTTCCAGTTGGCTTTTTTCTTTTTGGTAATAGATAATAGGTGTTGTCCAATATCTATTGGTGTCAACAAAAGCCTAGAAATAGCTTAGGGACTTCAAATAAAAAAATATCCAATTATTTATTGTGGAGTGGGCATCTTGCCCGCCCAGTAACCAGAGATAGGCAAGACTTTGGCGTGATCTGCTCAGTCGAACGCTGCCCAGCCCACAACTGAACTCACTTTCAACAATATTTATACTTAATTTGTGCTGATAGCTACAAAAGTCCCAGTTGCTGTTTGGCAAAATAATTAGTCTTAATATATGTTAATACATCATAAGTGCCACGATATCCTGAATAATCTTACTAAATTGAAAAACTCTTAGAAACTCTATTTAGCTCCTTCTTGAACTATGTTAATCCAATAGCTAATAGCTATAGCAAATAGAGAATATTTCTCTCCAGTAGTGTAATGGGAATGAATCAGCAGCTAGGCAAGCATTTTGTGAAGTCAATCTTTAAACTGAAACAATCGCTTGGTCGAGGACACAAAGAATTGATTATTGCCGCCAGCATTGCACTTTGCATCCTGCTTTTGCACTTCATAGGATTATTACAATCTTTGGAATTGGCAGGTTTGGATCAATTTTTTCGCTTACGTCCAAATGAACCGCCAGAAGAGCGTATTACCATCGTAGGGATTGATGAAGCCGATTTAAAGGAAGTAGGTTCGTGGCCGATTCCAGATGCAAATATTGCCCAGTTGTTAGAAAAATTGAACGTCCACAAGCCCCGTGCTATTGGCTTAGATATCTACCGAGATTTGGCAGTAGAGCCTGGGAATCAAGAACTTCGTAATGCTTATAAGTTAGTGCCTAACTTAATTGGTATTAAGCTACTGGCAAAGGACAAAAACGTTAATGTTTCACCTCCACCGGGGCTAAATAAGGATCAAGTAGGCTTTAACAATGTGCTATATGATCTCGATGGTAAAGTACGTCGTAGTTTGTTATATTGGCACGTTAATAATCAGGTACACGAAAGTTTTGCTCTAAAGTTGGCTTTATTGTATTTAAAGTCAGAAAATATTACTCCCAGCAAAGCAAAAAACAATCCTGAGTATTTGCAATTGGGTAAGGCAGTATTTACTCGTTTTGAACCTAATGATGGTGGCTATGTGCGAGCTGATGCTAGAGGCTACCAAATTTTGACTAATTTTCCAAAACCTAAATGTCAAAGTTCATCTGGAGAATGGTGTAGTTTTCGCCAGGTATCCATGAAAGATGTACTGGCAGATAAAGTCAAAGAAAACTTCATAAAAGATCGGATTATACTTATTGGTTCCACTGCACCCAGTCTCAATGATTTTGCATTCATTCCCTATTCCAGCAGTCTAATGGGTACGGCAGAGCCTTTACCTGGTATTCAACTGCAAGCTTATTTTACTAGTGAGTTAATCTCAGCTGCTTTACAAGGACGACCATTACTCAAGGTCTGGACTGACTTAGTGGAATACTTATGGATTTTTATCTGGTCTTATCTGGGAACTGTGACGACATGGCGGATAAGACACGCAACTAAGAGCCTTTTTAGCATCGTAGTTTCTTGCTTGGTATTGACCCTGAGTGCGTACCTTGCTTTCTTGTACGGTTGGTGGATACCGCTAATTCCCTCACTGTTAAGTTTTGGCAGTTCAGCTATTTGGATGACTAGTCATATTGCCCATATCCAGGAAGAATGGAAACGTTCTAAAGAATTTTTGCATCACGTAATCAACACGATTCCCGATCCAATTTTTGTGAAAAATGAACAACATCAGTGGATTGTTTTAAATGAAGCGTATTGTCGATTTATCGGTTATCCGAATAAGTTGTTAATTGAAAAGTCAGATTATGACTTTTTTCCTAAACATGAGGCCGATGTGTTCCGACAACAGGATGATCTTGTGTTCAGGACTCAAAAACCCCAGGAACATGAAGAAGAATTTACCAATGCAGATGGTCAGACTCATCAAATTGCCACTAAGCGATCGCTCCATAAAGACTCAGCTGGTAATTTCTTTTTAGTTGGAGTCATCCGAGATATTACTCAGCGCAAGCTTATGGAAGAACAGCTAAAACTTA
>NZ_DASQZC010000146.1:0-5639 GCF_035638895.1 Nostoc sp.
ACAAACAGTAAAAAGGCACCACCCGATGAACCAATATCTGAGTGGTTGATGCTTTAGCTGTAATCTAGTACGAGTTTCCTCTACAATTTTCATCAGTGTTTGTGTATAGAATATTTAACCCCTAAGTAGAGTATTCCCTTGTTAATCCATTCACTGCTCACTAAGTCTAAGTACTAGGGAGGATTTATGATGAATTGCTAAACAAGCTTTGGCTAGCTGGTAGATAATTGGGGCAGAAAGCTAGAGCTAGAAGCATGGAAACCAAACAGCTAGGAAAAACTGGTATCTTTGTAAGTGCGATCGGTTTGGGTGGTATGCCCATGTCAATTTCTAATCGTCCTCCCGAATCGGAATCAATCCAAGTTATTCATCGGGCTTTGGATCTGGGTATCACATTGATTGACACTGCCGACTCTTACTGCAAAGATGAGTCAGATAAGCACCACAACGAGAGACTAATTCACAAGGCACTTACTAGTTACAAAGGCGATGTTAGCCAAGTAATTGTGGCAACGAAGGGCGGTTTGATGCGTCCCAATGGAAACTGGACAAGCAACGGCAATCCAGAACATTTACGCGAAACAATTCGAGTTAGCTTTGAAGCGTTAGGTGGTGCTAAACCCATCGATGTTTGGCAATATCATTCGCCCGATCCTAAGTACACCATCGAAGAATCCCTTGCACCTGTGAAAGAAGCAGTCGAGGCAAGTTTGATTCGATTTGTGGGAGTTTCTAACTTTTCCGTTGAACAAATTAAGCGATCGCGGGATGTAGTGGATATTGTCTCGGTGCAGAATCAATACAGCCCTTGGCAACGACAACCAGAAAATGACGGCGTGTTGAAGTATTGCGAACAACAAGGACTGACGTTTTTGCCTTGGAGTCCCTTTGGTGGTAGGCGTCGCCATCAGGATTTACAAGATATCCCTGCGATCGCTAACTTAGCTAAAGAAAAAAGCGTGTCAGTATATAATATCGTCTTGGCGTGGTTGCGTTCCAAGTCGCCTGCCATTTTGCCAATTCCTGGTGCTAGCAAGGTTTCTAGCATTGAAGACTCAGCACAAGCTATCAATGTGAAACTATCTCATGAAGAAGTGCAAAAAATTGATCGGGCAACTTAATCACTCCAAGTGATTCTCACTTCGGTGTAATACAGTCTGAACCTCATCCCCAACCCTGATGTATCGAGATGCTTAGTCTCATCCAATACTTTGGGGTTGAATATATATTGAGGAAAAGCGATCGCTTCTACATCCACTCCAACGGCGGAACCTCAAAGTCATTAAACGAGGAAACATTGTAAGAAGAAGCGGCTATTGCTTTTACCAGCTTACCGTCGAGAGTCAGTAAAGTAGCACCTACCTGCTGTGAAAGTGCAACATACGAGCCATCGTAGGCGGAGATTCCATAATTTAATGCGATCGCAACTGCATCCGCCATCAAATCAGCCGTAGAGACAACACGCAAGGGGAAGCTTTTGAGAGTTGCTAAATCTGCTGGCACATCAGCAACAGCATAAAGTCTGGCGCGGACATACTTCCAAATGATGTTGCCACACTCAATGTAAAACAGGTCTGGGACAAAGATCGCAGTTTGAGGATTGGCAAGATGAGCAAACAGTTGATTAACTTTCGGAGTTAGTGGATCGTCTGGTATAAATTGCTTAATAGCTACACTTGCGTCTACAACACATCTAAGAGGGATAGTCATCTGTCTCGATCTTCTCGGATTAACGCAGTACTATCAGGCCATTCCACATCAGTCTGGCGACTCTCACGGCGAAGGCGGATTTCCTCTAAGAGTTTTGGGACATTTTTTCGCCTTTCGTCTTCTGTTGGCTGTGTTTTTACCTGCAAGGCATTCTGCAAGATTGTAATAACTTGAGCATCAACTGAGCTATTTTCAGCTTTAGCTAACTGTTGCAGCCGTTCGTATAACTCATCGGGAATATCTAGCGCATGAAGGCTAGCCATTGATTGACCTCCCAAAAGAATTTATTGGTAATGGTAGCATGATATCCATAGGGGATAGAGGGTGATTATACTTTTTGTTTTCTAAGAACGTATTTGAATCTTTAATTATAGAGGTTAAATAATATGTAATTTTTAGTCTTCTAAAAAATCGTTTACATGGGTTTCAATCCATGTCATGCAGTCTCTAAAGTGACCCATCTTATCTTGTGTCATCTGTTTGGCATGTGCATCAGCCCTATACTTATTTATAGCTTCCATTTTTGAATTAAATTCATCTTGCTTACGTGAGAAAATGTGTTCAAATGTTGACCATTCTTTTTTAATTATATTTCTCAAAATTTCAAAATATATATTTACCTTATCAGGATCGAACAAATCTTTATAAGCTAGATGATTATGCTTTCTTTGTTCTTCTTTACTAAAATAAACTAATAATTTCTCTCTTGCTTGATTCTCGCCGTATTTAGCTTTTAACTGAGTACGAACTATTTTCCTTAACTTTGGTTCTAAAGCATTTCTTCTTTGAGATATTTCATTTAACATATCTTCATTGCTTGCATTAACCTTTTTATATTTATTTTTTTGGATTAGATACTGTTTGACTGCATCTATTTTAAAATCATATTCATCTCTAGTCTGACTGATAATTCCATAACCTTTTAAATGATTAGTATATTCTGTTGACTCCCTAGCATACTGATTAAAAAAGTTAAGCTCACCAATGGCTAAATATTCTAGTAAATCGTACTCGTCAGGATAAAACTCACTTAATACGCTAACCATCATTTGAATATATTTAGAAGCATGATTTTTATCAAATTCATTTTTAGCTTCATTATAAGTAATTCTATCTACTATAACTGGTAAATTTTGAGTGTTTAGCTTATGGATTAAACTACATACTTGTCTGATTAAAAATGGATGTCCACCATAATCTTCTGTTAATTTTGAATAAATTATTTCCTCAAACTGCAATCCCATAATTCTCCCAAGTTTCCTAACCATATCTCTGGTTTGTGGTACATCAAATCTTGGTAAGTATTCAATTGGTATTGAGTGAAAAATAGGATTATCTTTTCCAAAAATACTTGATTCTTCTATACAAAGTGGGTTTGTTCCTACGATTAAATAAGAGAAAACATTATTTAACTTTTGGAAATTAGCTCTTAAAGTTTGCCAGAAAAATATAAAATCAAATTTTTTCTCCCAGTGTGTAACACTAGAAATATTAAAAGTTATACGTTCGATTTCATCAAATATGATTAAAATACTTTTTTCTTTAAAAATATGATAAATTTTGCAAATTTCTTCGGCAAAAATTTGAGAAGCATTTTCTTCTGTATATTTATCTTCTTTTTGCAATGGTAAATTTAATTTATATTTTTTATCAATTTCTACAATTATATAATGTAAACATTTATTCCATCTCCTTTGTTGAAAGCTGGGATCATCGCAACTAATCAAAATCGAGTTTGCACCTATTTTATCTAGTGCCCTTTGAATTCCAAAAATTACAGAAGTCTTTCCTGTTTTGCGTAGGCCAAATAACCCTGAATTTTCATTTGAAAAATGTCTATTTACTATTTTGTTAATAATATCGGTTCTACCAAAGAAATATAAATCTTTTTTTAATGGTGATTGAAAATCAAATAAGTCCCTTGTATAAAAGTTGGTTTTAAATTTATTTCTTAAGAAATAAGGATCACTATAATTATTCAAAATTTCGCTATAAGATATTGGAACTATAACCTGAGATTCTTGAGATTCCTTTAAATAATTTCTGATTTTTTCTTCTATTTTATCGTCTTTACTCAACATAACACTACATATTTTGTCTATTCTTAAATCTTGAAGTTGATCTGAAACAGCATCAATCGCGTCAGTTGATCTAGGCTGAAAAGACTCATAATCACTAAAAATAATAATTAATTCTCTTTCAAAATTAAAAAGCTCCTGATAATTTTTAGGTGCTTTAATTAAGGCATACTTGTATTCACTTCTATCTCCGATTTTTAAACCATCGAGCCTAGTTACAAACCATTCATTACCAAACTTCTGAAGAATCTTTTCTTCTTCGTCGCTCAATATGTATAATTTACGTTGTACTTGCCCGTGTAAACCCGGCTTTATTTGTTCTTGCATACTTAAATTTATTACCCTTATTTTACAAACTTGAAAATGTTCTATCTGCCTAAGCCTTGTCTATGACAGCTTGGTATCAATAGAAAAATTCAATTATATTGTATAAATTATAAATATCCTTTTAATTTTAAAAGTGCTTTATGTTGCTTAAAACTCTAAGTGTATAGTTAAGCTTAAGCATGTTGCACTTCTATCAGCCAGCCTTATAGATTTAGTGATAGCAGCCAAAATTTGATAAAAGTATCTCTGTTAAAATACCTCTATGTTTAAAGCTCTTGTCAAACATTAGGTTTAAGCTGGCAATTGAAAAATATAATCATGATGTAATCATGACTATATTGGCTGCTACTGTTCACAAAATATTCAACGGAGAGGGGGAGATTCGAACTCCCGGAGGTTTTAGCCTCATCCGATTTCAAGTCGGACGCAATCGACCACTCTGCCACCTCTCCAGTAAATCTGTCAAACTTGTGCTGATCCTAGTTTCAGACGCTATTTAGGCGCTTTTGTTGGTTAGCACTAAACTTGACAGATAATACTATACCCTATTATCTACGCAGATTGCACTATTGGATTCGATCGCTCATACAAAATTTCCTCCTTAGCCACTTGAAAGTCATTCCCCACCCAAATTAGGGAGACTTGCGAAACCACACCCGCCTCTAAGGAGACAATAGAAAAGTTACGCAACTTCTCGCCACCATCTTCCACAATCCTAGGGACACTAGCCGCATTTAAGTAAATTGTTCCCTCTGGACTTCTAAAGATAGGTTTGCGCTGCACCTTCTTGGTATGGCGTAAATCGCGGTGCATGTGACCAAATGTCACCAGAGGAATGGTTTTACCAGCAGTCAAGGCTTGAGAAATCGCCTCGCCCAAATCTGGATCGCCAAAGTCGCCGCCGATTGGGTGCCAGTCTTTGCCGCAGGGGTCTTCGGGGCGATCGCCTAACCCACTAGGCCCATTGTGACCCAAAAATATAATTGTCTCGTAAGCGGCGCTTTTAACTGCTTTGAAGATGCGATCGGCGGATTCTTCCAAACTCGTCACACCGTAACGTTCTTTACAGATTTCCGCGAATTTCCACTCTGGGCCACCCCAGGTAAAAGGACGACCCCCCACTACAGTTAAATTCCAAGCGGGAAAATCCAACTTACCGTAACCGACATGGGACAAACCTAATAAATCGAGTTGATCCTGTACCCAGTCTTCCTTAGAGCGGTCATAAGGAGCCTTTTTACGTCCCCATTCGGTGGCGGTGTACCAGGCATCGTGGTTGCCCATCACGGCTGCTTTAGGAATATCGAGAGATGCGATCGCTCTGACCACTTCCACCGATTCATTGCCAAAATCCCCGACAAACAGCACTAAGTCAATACCCAGATGCTTGAGTGCAACGCCATCTTCCACTTCCCATTGGTCGTGAATATCTCCAACTACAGCAATTTTGAGGTTTATCGATTGAGTTTTCTGACTGGTCATGCCACTTTCCTTGCCGTCTATCTCCAGGATATGAAACTCAGC